>WQRV01000001.1 GCA_009786575.1 Chitinispirillia bacterium
AAAAATCAACGTCAAAACCCGGATTATTGGTGATTTTGACGTTTAATCATGTTAATCCTTTAATCAGGCAAATCATGGTTCAGACAATCATCAACACACCGCTCAACACCAATTTAACCTACTTTACCGCCTTCGACCGCTTGATAGCGCAGAACTCCCCGCACATGCTGCATAATGCCTGGTCGGCAGGCGGCAGCGAGTCGCGGTACTGGCGCGCCTTGTAGGGGTCGACGCAGAGCGAGATCATTTTGTCCCAGTCGAGCGCGATTTTTGCCCGTGATACTTCGTGGTCCCACTCGATTGCGCCGGGGTGGCCCTTGGCTACGTCGGCGGCGTGGCCGGCTATCCTTGAGGCTATCACCCCCTCCCGCACGTCTTCTATGGACGGCAGGCGTAGGTGTTCCGCCGGGGTGACGTAGCACAAAAAGTCCGCGCCGGCCATCCCGGCCACCGCGCCGCCTATTGCCGCGGTGATGTGGTCGTATCCGGGGGAGATGTCTGTCACTAATGGCCCGAGGACGTAGAACGGGGCGTTGTTGCAGAGAGTTTTCTGAATTTGCATATTCGCCGCGACCTGATGCAGGGGGACGTGCCCCGGCCCCTCTACGAATACCCCTACGTTCCGCTCCCTTGCGCGTTTTACCAATTTACCGAGTATGACGAGTTCCTCAATCTGCGGCCTGTCCGTAGCGTCGTAAATCGCCCCCGGCCTGAACCCGTCCCCCAAACTCACGGCGACATCGTACTCGGCGCAGATGTCGAGCAGGCGGTCGTACTGGTCATAGAGGGGATTTTCCCTCTTGTTATGGTGGATCCATTCCATTATAATGGTTCCGCCCCGGCTTGTCGCCCCCGCCAGCCTCCCGGTTTCCTTAAACGTCTCGACCGATTGCATGGTGATCCCGCAGTGGAGAGTCAGGAAGTCTACCCCCTGCTTGCAGTGGTCTTCGATGACGGCGAACATGTCGTCGGGGGTCAGGTCGAGTACGGATTTTTGGGCGTTTCTTGCGATGACCGCCATTTCGTAGAGCGGTACCGTGCCTATGGCGGCCGGGCACTGATCTATGAGGGCTTTGCGGATTCCCGGCAGGTCCCCGGCGGTGGAGAGGTCCATTATGGCGTCGGCGCCGTGTTTGACGGCCACCCGCATCTTTTCTAACTCCTCGTTGATATCGCTCAGGGAGGATGAGGTGCCGATATTGGCGTTGACCTTTATCCTTGTTTTGGCTCCTACGGCAAGCGGGGCGATATTGCGTAACTTATTCTTATTGATGACGATAGTCCCCTCGGCGACCCCCTGCCGCACCGTTTCGGGGTCAAGCCCTTCCTTTTCGGCGACAGCCTTCATCTCATTGGTAACGACCCCGGCTTTAGCCTGTTCCACCCGTGTTTTATACATATTATATATGTCTCCGTCTGCGTTAACGATTTAATCTGCAATCTCAGTAATATACATTACTATCTTTATAAAGATTTTATTTTTTTATTTAAATTTGCATTCCCCCGCCCCCCAAATCTATATTAGACAGATTCAAGAAATTGGTGAAAACCGACTATTCCGATTCCGGATGGAGGGTACATAAGATGTCCGATGGGCTCACAAAGAAGCAGATGGAGTACTTCAAGGAGAAGCTACTCGCCGAGAAGCATAAGGTTCTGGAGGAGATGGGCGACCTGCAGCAGGACAACCTGAAGCAGTCTATTTCCGATGCTGCGGGCGAAAACTCGCGCTATAGTTACCACTTGGGTGACGTGGCCTCGCTTTCGTACGGCCGGGAGTTCTCCATGGGCCTTGCCGAGCGCCAGCAGAAGTATTTGGAGCAGATAGACGACGCGCTCGCGCGTATCGAAGACGGGACTTACGGCATCTGCAAGGTGACCGGCGACCCCATAGACGTGGAGCGGCTTGAGGAGGTCCTCGTTGCCAAGTACTCCGTTAAGGGCAAGGAGATACTCGAGCGGCGGAAGAGGCAGCAGGGGCTTTCGTAATATCAGAGCGGTATTTCTATTTGCGTTTTTGACGCTCTTCGCCGCCTGCGCCGTCTTTGCCGGCGGCGAGTCTGCGCTGCGTCCGCGTATCGTGGGGTTCGACATAACCGGGGAGCCTGACGGCCTTGATATGCCTATAGGGGTCTTGCCCTCTATTCCTATATTATATAGTACCGGTGCCGCGAGGCTGGCCGGGCAGGCTGTTGCCCGGTTTCTCGCACAGAACGGCTATCCCTACAGCCAAATCACCGTTTCCGTTGTCCGCGAGGGGGCTGATGTCATCCTGCGCTTCAGCATAGACCCGGACGAGCGGGTGTGCTTCGGGCCGCCGGTGGTCGTTGGCGTCCGCGAGGAGCGTGCCGGCATGTTCCTTAGGGATGTGCGTCTTACCCCCGGTCTGCCTTATGATGTTTCCGCGGTCGATGATGCTGTCCGCCGCCTCAGCGCCCGCCCCTATGTTCAGTCCGCCGCCGCTATGGACCCGGTTGTGATTGAGGATGGGCTCTTGTGCTGCGGCCTTGCCGATGCCGGGCCCTGTATTGATACATCGCTGGTTGCCGTTGTCCCCATTGCCGTTACGGAGAGGCGCGGGACGGAGATCGAGGGGGCGGTGGGTTACGAGGCGGGGCGTGACGGGAAGGGTGGGCGGTGGAGCGGGCGGTTCAACCTGTCGCTTATTAACATGGCGCGGCGCGGCGAGATGTTCGACGTTTTTTATTCGGGGGCCGATGCCCTGCAGAAATTGAGGATATCCGGGTCGGCGCCCTGGATATTTGGGCTGCCTGTAGAAGCCGGCGCGTCGGGCGGGCTTGAGATAGAGAACGGGGGGTACGGGTACTTCAGCGGCGAGGTGTGGGGCGCGGCGGAGGCCGGCGGCGGGCGCTGGCGGTGCGGCGTCGCGGCCAAGGGTTCGGAGACGGTGCCGCCCGATTCGGCGGCCGGAAGCACGTACAGGTTTTACGGGGCGGATATATTCCTGTCGCTCACACGGCTGCCGTGGGAGCGCGGGCTGACGGTGTGGGAGCTCAACGCGAAGACGGGGAGCGGCGCGGCCAACCGGGAGAAGCCGTACCTGCGCAGCAATATGGAATTGTCGGCAGGCGTTCACCGCCCGGTATTTAAGGATTATGCGATGGTGTTGCGGGCTGCCGCGAGTTCGATGTTTACGGAGGAGGAGTATCTGATGCCGGCGGAGCTTTACAGGGTGGGCGGGCACGGGTCGCTGCGGGGATATTCGGAAGAGGAGTTCGCGTTCCGGGCGGTGGTGTTCGCGCAGGCCGAGGCGCTTTACTATTTCCGGCGGCAAGGGGCGGTATTTATTTTTGTTGACGGGGGAGCGGGCTTTGCCGGCCGGTTCGAGACGCTAAGGATGTCTGATGCCGGAAAGATGTTAGGTTACGGTTTGGGGCTGCGTTTCCCGTCCGGGCTGGGGACGGTGTCGCTTGAGTGGGCCAGGAATATTGACGATGGCAAAAGTTTGGGAAGGGTTCACGTGGGGATAAGGACATCTGTGCGATGATTAATATAAGGACATTATCGGCTGCGGTTGCCTGCGCGGCGTTGACCGGCATGGCATACGCGTCCTTATTGCCCCAGTGTCCGGATAACGACTATGGCTGCATTATCGCTGTGATACACGAGTACAGCGAGGGCGCCGGCCTTCCGGTTGCCGACACCCTGTACCGCGCGCTCGACGCGGCCGGCCGGCTCAACTCCCATGAGCTGTTGCGTTACGGCCGCGTAAAGTCGCTTTTGGGCAACTACCGCGCCGCCGCGAGTATATACTGCCGCGCCGCTACGGGTGAAAGCCGCCTCGAACACGCCGCGCTAACCCAGATGGGCCACCAGCTCGCCGACGCCGACTCCGCCGAAAAGGCCGCCGCCGTTCGGATATTCGAACGGTGCGCGCTCGCCGCTCCAAACGCCGACACCGCGCTGTTCCGTAACTGGCTCGCCGATTTTTGCGGGCGGCAGGGGCTGTTCGAGCAGGAGATATCAATCCTGACAAGGCTCCACAGCGCAGAGTCGCCGTCTGACCGCAGGCTTGCTGAGGCGGCCCGGAAACATTTTTCGAACAGGCGGTACCGCTTTGCCGTCAGAGCGGCCGCGGCGGCCCACGACCGCACGGCGGACGAATCCCAAAAAAGCTCCGATGCCGCGTTTGTCGCGTATCAATCGTATATGCAGTTGAGAGTGAGGGACTCCGCGCTGATATGGCTGCGCCTCTCAGGAGTTGCCGGCAAGGACGCGAATATCCAGGCCGCCGCGCTAAACCAGGAGACCGGCCATCTGGAGGCCGCCGCGGCGCTCATAGACTCGCTGCCCGTATCCCTCCCAAAAGACACGCTGGGCGTCCGCCAGTACCTGTTCTCCGGCGAGCCGGCCAATGCGCTTAATTTCATAATGATGTCGAAATCGGCCGCGTGGACAATGGCGCCAAGGGAGCGGATGCTGTGGCGCGGGCGGTGCATGATATTTGGCGGCCGTGCCTACGAGGCGATCCCCGTCCTCGACTCTCTGCGGTTCATGCCGGGCTGGCACGCCGCTTCGGAAGTCCTCAGATACAAATACTGGGTGCAGAAGTTGGACGACGACCGCGGCGCGCTTGACTTGTGGGGAAAATTGGAGTACGCCATCTACACCGGCAGCCTGACAGCCGCGGTACGGCTGCTTAAGGGTGCGGAGATAACGGGTGAACCGGGAGAGATGCTGGCGGTACGGCTGGCGAAAGTATTAGCCCAGGCAAACCGCCATGCGGCAGCGCTGGAGATACTGGAGCTGGCGGAGGGCGGCCCCGGCTACGGGATTAAAGGGATAGACCGGAAGTCCCATAAACACACGCCCGGCCCGGAGTACCTGTATCTTAAGGCGGAGATGCTGAGCGAGACGGGGAAGCAGTACGAGGCGAAAGTATTTGCCCAAAAGATACTTACAGATTATCCCTTGGACGTCTTTGCGCAGAAAGCCAGAATATTGCTGTCAAAAATTTAAAATTGTCATTATGTCAATCCTTAATCTTCACGCCGGCTGTCCCCTTGGCCAATACCACCGCGCGGAAAGCGTTGCCGGTTACCTCTATGCCGCGGACGGACAGCGTGTCTACGCGGCCGTTGAAGACGACGCCTTTGTAGAGTTCGCGCTCTGACAGCATTTCCTGCAAAAGTTTTTTAGTGCCGTCAAGCTGCTTGTCGAGGGGGAATTTCATCAGCGGCCTCATTTTAGACATTATTATCCCCTTGAGCAGCCAGTTTTTGGTCCGTTCGAACTGGCTTTGGGTTTCCACGTCGAAGTTGAAGTTGTCGATTGAGAGGGTTTGGGCCGATTCGTTGTATACGGCGCGCCCGGTTACGCGGACGGTGCCTTTCAGCGAGCCTGAGAGGTCCATTTTTACGTGGGCCAGTCCGTCGTTCCCGCCGGAGATATCTATGTCGTGGACTAGTACTTTTTGGCGTCCGGATTTCAGGGTTTGCCCTACGAAGAGTTCGCGGCATATTCCGGTTGCCTTTGTGAAGGGGATTTCGGCGTAGAGGTTTATGGTGAACGAACTGTCCTGTTTATCGGATGTTTTGAAGTTTGGCAGCGGTTTGGGGGCCGGTGCGTTGGGTTTGTCTCCGATGACGGCCTCGGTGACGGCCCGGATGCCCATCATGGCAGAGACGGATTCGCCGCGCCCGGTGATTCCGGCCATGTAAATGTCCGACGGGTCGAAGCGCAGCCAGAGGCGGTCCGTCATGTCGGGTATCGCGATCTCCGTGGGTATTTGGAACTGCTGCCAGAGCGGAGCTACCATGGTTTTGAGGTTTACCTCTGAGAGAACCGCATTATCGACCATTTTGCCGAGGTCGTTTATGATGCCGGCCTGTTTTGAGACCAAAAAGTCGGCTATCGGCTTGACGGGGATGGTGATGAAGCGTATTTTTACGGTGGGGGCGGTGGTCCATTCGTAGCCATCGACCGTTGTCGTTGTGGCCAGCTGCCAGTTGTTTTTTAGCGTGTATTTGGATCGCAGGGCTATGGCGATCCCGGCGTCTACGTCCTGGTATTCGGTGTGGCCGAGGATGGAGAAGGAGAAGCGCAGGGAGATTTTGAGGGGGATTTTGTAGGTCAGCATGTCCCTGTTCGCGCGGATTTTGATGCGCCCGTCCTTTTTTACCGTTATCTGGGCGCTGCCTATGCCTTCGACGGGGTAGGCGTTATTCCTGTATATATTGCCGGATAGCTGTTTGTTGACGGCGTTTTCGATGTATGACATTTTGATTTCGGCAGGGATGTTGATTACCGACGGGACGGGTGTGAGCGGCGCGGGGGGCGGCGTTTCGGCGGCAGAGCCGCCGCCGGCAGGGGCGGTCATGGGGCGGTTTGTGCAGCCGGCGAGGGCGCAGGTAATTATGGCGATAAAAAAAGTTATTGTGATACGCATGTAGGAAATATAGTATATTATCAGGTGGACAGTTGAAAAATTAGACGGTGCGCACCTTTTCGGGACGCGCCGGTGCCCGGCAAGGGGGGCGGGGCATTACGGGAAGGGCTCAAATAAAGCCAGGGAGGGGATTGTTTATGAATACCACAAAACACGGCCTGATCGCCTCGGTTGCCCGGGCGACGGGGTTGACGCAGGCGGAGATCCGCATTGCGGTTGAGGAACTGCTCGAGGTGTTCGCCGAGGAGCTTGCCAAGGGGCGGACGATAGAGCTTCGGGGGTTTGGGACCTTTTATGTGCGGGAGCGCAAGGCGCGTCCGGCGCGTAATCCAAAGACGGGGGAGGTTGTGCCGCTCGATAAGCGGGTTGTGCCGCTCTTCAAGTACTCCGCGGAGCTGCGGAAGCGGATTTCCGGGGGCAAGGCGCGTTAAAGCGGCGCAAATTATTGTAAAAGTATAAAAAATGATGCTACGTATTGACAGTCTGCCGCCGCACGATGTAATTTCACTTTTTAGCGGTTGTTTTCTGGCAATGCCGCGTTGACACGGAGATAGAGGGGTTATGATGAGACGAATTGGTATTTTGGCCGCGGTTATCGCGGTGACGCTTGCGGCTGCGGCGCCGGCTGCCGCGCCGGACAAGCCTGATGCTTCAGATGGTATCAGCCTAACGGCGCCGTCGTTTGACGTGCGGCTTTCCCTGGGCTTTAACTACGACCTGCTGCGGTCGCTTACAGATGTGTCGTTCGACTTCCCGGTGGGGTACATGGGCCTCAACCTGCCGCTCGCGCCCGGCGGCAATATCCTTAGCCAAGACATGGTAGACAGGATTTTCGACGACGGCTCCATGTTCAAGACGCCGGAAAACTACAAGCCGACCGCCGGGGCGGG
Source organism: Chitinispirillia bacterium (assembly GCA_009786575.1). Lineage (GTDB taxonomy): Bacteria > Fibrobacterota > Chitinivibrionia > Chitinivibrionales > Chitinispirillaceae > GUT77. The sequence goes on from WQRV01000001.1 coordinate 7,300, forward strand.
CCAAAGCGCCAATACTACCATCAGGGTGGATGTGCCCATGCTCGCCGGAGTGGGTTCTTTCGCCTACACCCAAAACTTTAACTTCGATTTCGGCACGGCTCTGGGCGGCGCATCGCTGATAAACACATACGTGCCCATTGGCGGGCTCGGGTCCGGTACGGAAGACGCCGGGTACCTCTCGCTCAGGGGCGCCCTGCGGCTGCCTCTATCTATAAATATGGGCTGGGAGACTATGACGTTCGGCTACGCATACCGCGTCAATAACCGCGACGACCTGGTCTTCGCCCTGAACCTGCACCGCCACCTGTTCTCAATGGATACCCGGCTGCGGGCCGACATAGACATCCTTGGCCATGTCGATATCAAACAAAATGTTGATTTGGGCGGCAGCACGGCTCCCATGGACCTGAGCCTCAAGGGCGACCTGATCAATTTTTCATCCGAGCAGTGCAACGGTTCGGCCCAGGGGCGCTTCAATGCCGAGGCCTGGACGCCCTCGGTCGGCGTCAAATGGGGCAGGTTCAGGCTCGATTCCCGCTTCGGGCTTGACGTTAAGGCCACCGGCGCGGCGACAGGCAAGTTCATTGTGCCGGGCTTTATTAATTTGGAAGACCCGAGCCTCGAAGAGATACAGAAGAAATTTACGGGTTTTGAGGACAGCCTGGGCAGGCTCCCAGACGAAAAGAAGTTCCAGTACGTGGTTGACTTCATGGGCGATGCGATCCCCCGGGAGCTCGACACCGTCAAGTATACGGTGGGGAAGATGCGCTGGAAGATGCCGCAGGGGCATACGCTCTCATTTGATATCCTCCAAAACAAAGTCAACAGTTCGCCTGTCCTCTCAGTTTCCTACACCAAGACCTTCGGCGAGATCAATCTGGCGATCACCGGTATCACGCGGGAGACCAACATCCCTCTCTCCGACACGTCGAGCTCCTGGCTGGCCGACTCCCTGCTGTCGGTCGATTTGGGCGTGAAGGTCGATCATATCTTCATGCTGCACCTGCGCACGCGGGCGTTTTTCGCCAATCTGGGCCTTGCCGGGCTGGAGGCGCGGCAGGGCGATAACTATGCCCTTAAAGACATTGAAGGGCTGAGCGTTCTGCGTTTGGGCGACGTGACGATGGCGCTGCCGGTGCTTTCGGCCGGGTTAACGCTGGGTACCCGCTTGCAGCTGCAGCTTGAGGCGAACATACTGCCCTTGCCGGCGCTCAAGACGGGTGTGAACTATTATTTCTGACAATACGCGACAGTTGGCGCTGCCGTACGCGGCGGTGCCGGTTGAAAGGATTATTATAGATGTTAAGGAAAATTGAGATTGCAGCGCTGTTCGTCCTTGTTTTCTGCCTCTCCGCGATGGCGGCGCAGAAACAGGTGTTGAAGATTGTGCCCGACCCCAACACGGCAGGCGTGATGTCCGCCGATGACGTTATCAAGGTCGAGTGGGTGCAGCTGACCGGTCCCGGATCGCAGGATCTGGCGTCTGCCGTGAGCCGCGGCGGCATATACTTCGCTGCTTCACCGGCGGCCGGAGATTTGTCAAGATACACCAGGATTGCCAGGGCCATCGATGAAAATGTTGAATCGCAAGTCGGCACCGCAGCTTCCCTGCGCAGCAGGTTCATGCCGTCGCAGGCCGGCATAAGCCACGGCGCGTACTACTGTATAGTGGCATCGGTCGCCGAAGACGGGGATACGCTCTACTCTGATTATTTCACGCTTATGGTCGAGACTGCCACCGCGCCTACGATAGAGTTCCCCAAGGCGAACCTCATGGCCGGTGAGATGGTGGCCACAATCCCCGATCTCACCCCGCGTTTCAGGTGGACCGGCGTCTCCGGTGTGCCGTATTACCATGTAATACTCTCTGACAAGCCTATCATCAGCGGTTCCGGGCTGAGTTCGAATATTAGCGTCATCTGGCAGGCGATCACGCCGGCGACGAGCATTGCGTACGGCGCGCCCGATCCGTCGGGGACCATCACGGCCGCCCCGCCGCCCCTTACTCCGGGCAAGACCTATTCGTGGATGGTGCTGAACAACTACGGCAACCACATGGCCTTCTCCTCTTCCGCCGCGATAAATCCGATGGATGTGGCGCAGGCCCAGTTTAAGATCGCCGGGACGCCGATAAACGCTCCGCAGGCTGTGTGGCCCGTGAACGGCGATACGCTGTCGGCGCCCTCTTTTGAGTTCAGGCTGACCGGCCAGGATTCGCGCGCCAACGCCTACAGGATAGACCTCTTCACCACCGCCAGTACCGAGGAACTGGGCGCTGGCGGGTTGGGCGACATGAAGGCGGACCTGCTGGTCTGGACGACCACGGTCTCCCCCGGGACTCAGGATGCGCTAAGCGTCCCGTTCGACGCGGCCGGTACGCTGACCGGCGGGCAGTACACATGGCGCGCCTACGCGCTCGACAGCAGGGGAGCTGGTTCGAGTGATGCGGCCTCCGCCTCTTCATTCTATTATAAGGCAACTGTGGGCGATGTCAGGATAAGGACGCTTGAGATGATTGGCGGGCCGGGCGGTTTCGCGTCGCCGGTTGGCTTTGTTGAGATGCGCACCGAGGTTTTGTCCGGCCCCACGCAGGCCCCGCTCGCCTTCTTTACAAACAACAACGGCTACTCCGACAGGTCGTTTCCTTACGGGCGCTACCGTATTACGGCTGTTAAGGATGGGTACAACAACCAGTCCATTACAGTAAATGTAGACGGTACAGCGGAGCGGGACACTATCTTTATGGTTCGCCCGCAGGCGGTAATTTACGGGCAGGCGCTTGCGGCCGACGGGACGCCGCTCAACTTGGCGAAGGTAACGGCGGTATCCGAGTGGGGCGACACACTTACGGCGTTTACGGGCGGCAACGGCAGTTTCACCATAGGCTGCAACGCGGCGCAGTGGACTATCACGTTCGATAAAGCCGGGTACCGCACCAGCGCCCCCAGGAGGGTTACGCTGAGAGTGGGTGACAACAGGAACTTCGGTTCGGTCACGCTCGTGAGGAACCCAAATTCGCTTACCGGTGTGGTCAAGAACGCCGGCGGCGGTCCGCTCATAGGTGCGAGGGTGCGGGTATTCACTGCCGGCGGCGTGTCTGTCGATGAACTGGCGTCTACCCCTGATAACGGTTCGTTCGCGTTCTATCTCAACTCCGGGACTTTTGTAGTGACGGCCGAAAAAGCCGGCTTCGCGATGTTCAGCAGGACCATTACGGTTACGGGGTCAACCGTTTTGGATATTACGCTGCCTGAGGGCGCGGCGCTTGTCAACGGCGTTATAATAGGCAAGAGCTGGGACGCCGGGAGGAAAGGTTATGTCTCCGCGCCGGTCACCTCGGCGCTTATCAGATTTTGGGACGATACGGATACCCTGATGGTTACAAGCGACGCCACGTTCGGGCGGTTCTCGGTTAGCTTGCCGGTCGGAAGAGCCTATAATGTGTTGCCGTCTGCGGCGGGGTTCAATGCGGGGGTTATAAGCAGGTTGTCAACATCGGAGGATTCTATCGCGGCGAGCGGTGGGACTATGGCTTTTACCGATACTCTCAACGCGTTTTTGACGATCAAGGGTATGGTCAGGGATAGTAAAGGCGACCCGGTTTCGGGTGTTGATGTATTTGTTAATGCGGTACAAGGCATCATAGCGTCGGGCCGGACTGCGGTTGGCGGCAGGTACGATATTAGGAATATCCCGGACAATCTCCCCACCGAGATTTATTCGGTCAGCGCGGGGCGCAGCGGCTATTATATGACAGGGCACGCGTATCTGCTTAGTGTGCGGAACGGGGGGCCCAATATAGACTCCGATAAATTTGACTTCGATATGGCCGCGGGTAAAGAGTCTATAGTGTGGGAGGTGTCGGATGCCAATTACGGTATTATCAAGGTGGTGTCGCCATTCCACAAAACAGTTGATTTTAACTATTCCAATCCCGAAAAGCCTCAAGTCGCGCGGGCCGACTCGGTTGGCCCGGTCTATCACATTATAGAGGCTGTAGCCGAGTCTGACCCGAACCGGCTCGAACTATCATACCACAGCTTCAAAGTCACGGAAACGGTTATTGGGGTAACAAAAATAGGGCCGGATACAATTGCCGTCAGGTTTCCTTTTGAGCACCGCAGCCCCGGCGCGGTCGAGATGGATCCCAACACCGGCAAGTACTCGCTAACTGTAAATGTCGCTGCCGTTATGCCCGACGCGGATATTGTGGCGGTGGATTTGTATCACAGGAGCGAGGGCCGTACGCAATTTTCCCGTGAACCGTATAATATTTACCGGCCTATCCCGGTCGAAATTATAAGCCTCCCGGTGCCCTTTATGCCCGTTAGGGACGGTACCGACCTATTCTACTACTTCTCGGTTCGTGTTCGTGTGCCGTCAAAAGGCGCCAACGGTGCCGTTACTTACGATACTCTGACCTACGGCTCCTCCAAGCAGATATTCAGCACATTTGTCAGGCCCGAACCCACGATCCTCAGCCGCGTTGCCGTTACGCCGGGTGTGTCGGGCAGGGATACGCTTGTTATGCCGTCATCCTATACGGCAGAATTCAGGTTCGGCGCGTTCTACAGCGATCAGTTTATTTCTGTAGACTCTTTGGCTCTTGCGAAGGGGGAGGCGGGTACGGTCAGGTGGCTCGTCAACGGATCGCCGGCGGGTACCGGCGTTTCGTTCCGCTACCCTACACCATCAGGCGCTGAGAACATTACGTTGCGCGCGGAGTTCACTCCGGGCGGAGGCTATAAAATGAAAGACGGGGCTGCCGCTGCGGTGGAGATGCCTGTTAGGGTTACCGGCCAGGCGCTGGAGTCCATAACCGTTATTCGCAGTGGCGAAGAGGGGGAGATATCGAGCGGCGAGCAGGCCGGTTTTCGCGCTCAGGCATTTGACAGGGGCGGCGCTTCGGTAACGGTATCGCCGGTGTGGAGCGTTCGGCCCTACGCTGCCGGCGGGATTACTCCTGACGGCACGTTTATGTCGGCCCCGGATTTCTTCGGCACCGCGATGGTTACGGCGGTCGCCGGCGGCAGGAGCGCATCGTACGCCGAACAGGGCGAAGGGCCGGGGCAGAAGGTGTTTTACAGGCTCCGGCGCAGCTCCGCTGCCGTCAGGGTCAGCACCGGCATGGGGCTTGGCTTAGAGTTTTCGCCCTGGAGCATTGCGGCGAACCGTGAGGCCGGCATCAAGATGACGGTTCCGGAACTTACAAACTACGTGCTGAGGGGCCCCGATGGGTTCCGGATGGCCGATTCCGCGGCGTTTGATGTTACCATAAAGAATTTCGAAGCGATCGACAGCGCGGTTGTTATTGTAATGGATGTTCCGGCGCACCTGAGGGAATCAGCGGCGTCTCGGAGCCAGGAGTTCATGGTCGCGAAGTGGTTCTCCGACAGTTTGATGTGGATTCCCATTGAGGGCAGCGAGATCAGTCAGGATGGGGCGAGGGTCACCGCGAAACTGACAAAGCAGGGCGCGCTCCCTAAGAAGCGGTTGTCCAAGCGGGCCGCCGCCGCAGCGGGCGTTCAGGCAAGGGCGCGGGCGCTTGAGGAGAGCGCGCGCTACGCGCTGGTAACGAAGACGGCCGAGCTCTCTGCCAGCATGTCCATCTCTCCGCACCCATTCTCGCCGTACATCCGTCCGTTCAAGGAGTATGGCCATGGCGCGCCGGCCGGCACGTGCGTAAAGGTTAACGTGGAGGCGCCTGAGGGCTCGGTCAGGAGCGTGCAGGTGCACGTCTACAACGCGACGGGTACGCGCGTGTGGGCGGTTTACAGGCAGAATGTTCCGGCTGGGCAGACTCACCAATTTTGGTGGAACGGCCGGACGAGCGGCAACGGCAGCGGCCGGACGTCGGTCAGCGAGGTGGAGTGGACCCCGGATATGCATCTGAATGCCGACAGGCCGATGTGCAGAAACGGGCGGTACTTTGTCCATGTGACGGTAACGGATATGAAGGGCGGACAAAAGCGTTTAATGAAGCCGGTAGTGTTAATGAAATAATCGCACCGGGCGTCCCCGCAAGGGCGTCCTGTTTATTGGAGGCGCAAGTGAGATATATCAAGATGGCATTGTTGGGATGCGTGTGTATCGCATCGTTGGCATTCGGGCAGGCGCATCCGGCTGCTCAACCGGTACATCCGGCGGCTCATCCCGTTGCGCAGCCGGTACAGCCGGCGGCGCAGGCGGCAGTGTCCCAGGAGGCGGCCGGCGCTCATAAGACGGTGGATGCTGCCGCTGTGGACGAACCGAAAGAGGTTGTCTCCGGCGATAGTGCCCAGGTAATGGATATTGCCGCGGACGAATCTGCCGATAGCGCGAAATCGGCCGGCGAAGCGGCAGCGCAGGAAGAGTCCGCAAAAGAGGAAGAGCCGGCCGCCGTGGCTGAATCAGCCGGATCCGGGCCCAAAACCGTACTCGGCGTTCTGTTGCTTGAGTCTGCCACCGGCCCCGCGGAACTGGCCGTTGGGATGACAAAAACGCTTATCGAAAACCTGAACGCGATGGGGCGCTACGAGATGTACTACCCCGATGACATCAGCAGTGCGCTGGAGAGGAACGGTGAGCGTACGCCGGCCGGCTGCCGCGACCCGCGATGCGTAAACGATATCGGCAAGGCAATCGGCGCGCTCAGGATGATATACGGCTCAATAGATAAAAACGACGAGCGCTACGGCGTGCGTTTGGAGATGATGAACGTCAAAAGCGGCGGAATTGAAACCGTGAGCGTTGAGGGCGCGCCCGGCGTTCCCGCCAAGGATGTGCTGGCCGCCGCGCTTGCCCGCGTACACGGCGACGAATCCGCGACGGCGAATTTATCCAAGTACTATGGCCCGCCAATTAACAACATTGTTGAGCTTTTGTGGTCTACGGTCGCCGTGCAGGGCGTGGGTATTTTCTACACGCTGATAAATTACGGCGTCGGCGGCAGCGAGGGCTCGCGGGATATGGACGGTTACACGGGCTATAACAAGAATGAGAAACTCTCCGGCATATATGCGTCTTCGAACCAGATTCCGGTCTTTGCCCGCCCTGCGGCGCTGGCTAATGCGTATACTGCGGTCTCGGATGACGCCTATGGCGTGCTCTACAACCCAGCCGGTATGGCCTGGGTAACCAAGAGGGACGCCGTTATCGCCTACCAGTCACGTTTCGGCATGGACCTGATAGCCGCCTCATACGCCAACAGGGCCACGCGGGAACTCGGCTTCGGTCAGGCGATTCTGATGGCCACCGACCGCGACGGCGCCATGACCGAGATGTACTTCGTGTCGGCTTTCGGCTACAAATTCAATCAGGACTACCTCTTTGGCCCGGTTTCGGTTGGCGCGTCCGTCAAGTTCATGGGCAACACCGTCCGCGCACTGTCGCCCGACTCACCGTACGGCCAATCCTACGGCGCTGGCCTCGACCTGGGCGCTATGTGGGAACTGTCAAAAAATATCCGCTACGGGCTGCTATTGAGGGACCTGCCATCCGCAAACATGTGGAAAAACAGGACCACCGGCGAGCGCTATTCCGAATCCCAGCCGGCTACGCTGCACATGGGCGGAAGCTACAAGCCGGGCTACTCGGCATTTTTGACCGCCGACGGCCAAATCCCGATCTACGCCGACCAGCCATGGGTTATGGCCGGCGGTATAGAGTACGAATTCTTCAGAATGCTCGCGCTTAGGATAGGCCTGCAGAGGGAGATACTGAACGATGATGCCGGCTGGTGGAAAATCACCTGCGGTGCCGGTTTCAAGTTCGGCGTAAACAGCGGCAGGGACATGTCGCTCGACTTGGCGTACGAATACAACACGCTCGACCTGTTCCCGGTCATAAACGTGTCGGTTAAGGCAGGGTTTTGAATGGTAATCAAAAATCAATCACCAGCAGCGTTGTGTCATCCTCCGGCAGCACACCGTTGCAAAACATCTTTTGGCTTTCCAGGATTGCCTCCATCGCCGCGTTCGGCTCTAACCCTACCGTCTCTTTCGCCGCCATTACTAACCGGTCCGTCCCGAACATCTCCGATTCTTGGTTAACCGCTTCCGTTAACCCGTCCGTATAGAGCACAAGGCGGTGCTCGCCGGGTATGTAGCCCATCTCCTTCTCCGCGAGCATCATGTCGGGGAAGACACCCATGAAGAGCCCGTCGGCCTTTAACAGCTCGTGTTCGCCGGTCTTTTTATGTAAAAAGGGGACCGGGCAGTGCCCCGACGAAGTGTACCGTATTTTCCTTGCGGAGATGTCGAATACCGCATAGAATACGGTGACGAAGTGCTCGGTCGCGACCTCGTTGATAAGCGCTTCATTGATCCTTTCCAGCGTTTTCTGCGGCGACATTTCATCCCTCGAAAACGTCCTCAGCAAGACTTTTACCATAGACATAATGAGCGCCGACGCGACGCCGTGCCCCGATACGTCGGCCACGATAAGTCCGTATGCGCTGCCGCTGATATTGAAGAGGTCGTAGTAGTCGCCGCCCACCTGGTTTGCCGCGACGTAGCGCGAGCTGATGCGGTAGGCGTCGCCGGAACTTGCGATGTCCGGCAGAAGCCGCTGTTGTATTGAGCGCGCCTGTTCTAGGTCGAGGCGGATCTTCGCCTGCGCGATTTCGAGCTCGTCGTTTACCTTGCGCAGCGTCTCGTTGGTGGTCATCAGCTGCCGGTTGACCGCGTCGAGCGCATTCATCATGCGGAAATTCTCGAATACAAGCCCCGAAAGCGTGATGATGTTCGTCAGGTTCGTTATATCGTCGCTCGTGATAGGCTGCCGGCTCCTGCTGCGGTCGAGCCAGAATACCCCTTCCACCTTGAACGCGGCGCACATGAGGCAGCGCTTGCGCCGCTCGTCTTCGGAGAGGCCGGGGTCGCAGTCGTTCATGCTCCAGCAGTATGGATTCACGCTCCCGTAGCTTCGGCATGATTTTTTAGTGCAGCCCCGTATTTCCCAGCACTTGCGCGTGGGCTTCTTGAGGAGCGGCACTACGATGTAGGACGGGGACTGCAATTCTGCGGCGAAGATGTCGAATTCCGGGTCCGGCTCCTCCACGTATATGTGCCGGTTCAGGAAGATTGCGTCGGTGATGTCTCCGCCGTCGAACCCCATCATAACCGTGGCCCGCCTTGCCGCGTCGTCATCGACCCCTACCCAGTTGCTGGGTTCTAAGCAGAACCGGTCGGGTTTGACCGTAAAGAGGATCGCCCGGTCGAAGTGCACCAGGTCCTGAAACGACAGCAGCACGGTCTTGACGATGCCCTCAAGGTCGGTACAGGAGTGCAGCACTTTCACCAGTTCGTTGATGAGCGAGGCGTTGATGAGCTGCGTCTTAAGCATCTCGTTTTGCGAGAGCAGTTCATGCAGGCTGGAGTGTGCTCCCGGGTCGTTGTTGCTCAGGTTGTCCATATCTTCAAAGTTTTCCTTGATTTTGTAAGTGGCATTAACTATATTAATATATTCTATACGCAGGGGGGTGCGCAATCCCTTTTTGCGGATATTTTTACCACGTATAAGACAGAAGGCAGGGGAGGGGCGGTAAGTTGGACATTAAGCAGAAAAAAAGTACGGTGCAGGAAGGGGCGAACCCGCTTGTAGACAGTATCCTGAGCATGAAGGAATTTTTCAAGAAAAACGGCTCGACCATCGTGGCCTGCCTTGTGGCGGCCGTGATTATCGGAGGCGGGTATTATTTCTATAACCGTATGAAAGAGAACAACATACGCAAGGCTCAGGAGATTTTTGGCGTGGCAATTATGGACTACAGCGCCGGCAACGCCGAACAGGCGCTCAAGTTGTTTGGCCAGATTGCCAACGACCACCGGAACACGCCGGTCGCCACGATGAGCGCGTTCATGGCCGGCAGCATCTGCCTGCAGCAGAAAAATCCCGGCCAGGCGATAACATGGTTCGAGGCCGCGGTGAACGGGCCGGCGGCCGGTTTCGTGCGGGGGCAGGCGCTCGAGGGGCTCGCCGCCGCCTGCGAGGAGAATGGCGACACCGCTGGCGCCATCAGGTACTTGGAGAGGGCGCTGCGGGACAGGGACGCGGCGCACAGGCACAACGCTATCCGCTGGAGGCTGGCGCTGCTCAACAAAGACAATCCCGGCGCGGCAAGCGTCTATTGCAAAGACCTGATAGCCGACACGCTGGCGGCGTCGTTCCACCAGAAAGCGGAAAACCTGCTGGCCGCGGTAAATGCCGGCAAGTAGGTGTTGATGATATAATGGTGACGCCGCGTGGAGAATTTGCCCCGCCGGCGGCATATCCGGACATTGCAGGGGCGGCATTCCGCCGCCCGCCATATATGACAATAAAAAGGAGATCAATACATGAAAGTCCTGGTTTTAGACGACACAAAGAAGCAGAAGGACAACATAAAAGAGGCCTTCTGGAAGAAAAAGATGGACGCGGACGTCTGCGTCTCTTCCAACGAGTTTATGGACGCGCTCGGCGCAGCCAAATTTGAGACGGTCTACATCAACGCCGAAACGTGGAGCAAGGGCAGGGCCATCTACGACTACTTCGGTGCCGGTTCCAGGCTTGAAGGCAAGCCGGTGGTAATCTACAATGCCGCCGAAAAGTTCGCGCCCATAAACAACAGGACGCCTGTAGAGCAAGACAGAACTATACGCCAGCCCTCAAATTTCGAAACGGCGCTGGAAGGGTAAGTTTCTTAACCGAAGGACGGCGGGCAAAATGGGAGAAGAACCGCGATATCCGTTAATTTTCTCCGAGGGTGACAGGGGCGGTATCGTCCATGTCGCCAATATCAAGGGCGGCGTGGGCAAATCGACCCTCGCCACCAACCTCGCCGCGGCGCTGAGCAAGCGCGGCCCCACGCTCCTCATAGACCTCGACGTACAGGGCAGTGCCGGCGTGGCGCTCGGCATCAACGAAACCGACGCCCGCTACTCCTCATGGGACTTCTTCAAACGCAGGTTTTCGTCTGGAGTGCCGGTTGCCAAGTACGCCGAAACGCTCGATGTCGGCGGACTCATCTCCAAGCTTGAGGAGATAGCTATCGGCGGCGTGGTCGGCAGCGGCGTGGTCGATGACTGCATAGCGGAGGTAAACCCGCGCCTGCACGTATCGCCGGCGGGGGCCGGCCTGTTTGATGCGCCTACCGGACAGCAATACGGCAACTTCCTGCACAACCTCAAGATCGTCAGGTCGCGCTACAAGTATATCGTTATCGATACCCCGTCTGTCTGGAACCGCCTGACGCGCTTCCTCTATGTCAATTGCGACCTGAATCTCGTCCCCGTCACGCTGGACGCGCTGTCAACAAAGAGTTTCAAGGAGTATCTCGTGCACATCAAGCGGCTGATAGCGCACAACTCCCACGTACGTTTGCGCATAGTGAAGAACGAGGTAAGCCGCGGCGACGACATGGCCGGCGGCAAGACGCGTACCATAAACCACAACCGCCGCTTCTTAGACTCACTGTGCGAACAGGCCGCTATCCACAGTGAAAAAGGCGTCTCGCTGCTGCCGAGATCAATCATGTTCGACCTCGAAATACCGGAATCCACGGCAATCCGCGAAGCGCAGGATGCCGGCAAGAGCGTTCTCGAACACGGCGGCGACATTGATGTGGTGAAGGCGTTCGATACGCTGGCCCAAAATGTTCAGCATGTGCTCAACGGTATAGACAGAGAAAATATCACCGCCTCCGCGCTCGAAAACAGGGTGACGACGGCCTGCCGGCTCTTCGCGGCGCTGATAGTGTTGGCTGTCATAGCATTCAACCGCCCGCTCCCCGAAATCACGCCGCCGCGCCCACTCGCGCCGCAGCAGGTGGTTGAGAGCGCGTCCGCCCTAGCGATAGTCCACACTTTCGTCAAAGGCGACAACATCGGCCGTCTTGCGAAACACGCTATAAGCGTCTTCAGAGGAATGGTCCCGACCGCGCAGGAACTGCAGGACTATACGATGGAAACCATAAAAGCCCACAACATGACCCGGCTCCACGGCGAACCCAAAATAATCGATCCGGCACGCATTCCGGTAAGCACGACCGTAACATTCTACCCGCCGCTCACAATAACAAACAGATTAGAAAAGAGAATGGCCCCCGCCTACCGCTACTTCATGGATATGGTAGACGATGCCTATCCGTACGTAACCGGCGACTGGTGCGAACGCGGCACAGGCGGAGGCGAACCGCACTACGCAATCGATGTGGCGGCCGCTTACGGAAGCGAAGTGCAGAGCCCGGTGGACGGAATCGCCGCGCTCACAACAGACCCCAGAGGCGGCAGAACGGTCGCCGTGATATTCGACGACGCGAACGCGGTGATATCGTTTTCACACCTCGAAATGCGGCATGTCAAGGAGGGCGACGCCGTAAAGAAAGGGCAGCCGGTCGGGACGGTGGGGATGACCGGGAGAACCAGCGGGCCGCACGTGCATATCAGCTACGGGATCAGAAGCATGACAAGGTATGATATATCCTTCGGCCGGAATAATTACAGGCTGACGGACCCCAAGCACATGTTTTATAAAATGGCGTTTGATGAGAGGGTTGAGAATTAACGGCGCTGATTGTCCTTCAGCAGCTGCTCTGCGTGTTTGATGCTGATCTGCGTTTCTCCCCCCAGCATGCGGGCAATTTCCATCGTCCTCTGTTTATCATTTAATTGAGTAACCTCCGTGACCGTCCGCCCGCCGGATGCTTTTTTGGCAACAAGATAGTGGTGGTCTGCCGCAGAAGCTATTTGGTGTAAATGTGATATGCATAATACCTGATGGGTTGACGAGAGAGAGTAGAGCGCTTTCGATACCTCTCCGGCCAGCACCCCGCCTATCCCCGTGTCTATTTCGTCAAATATAAGTACCGGTATCTCATCCTGCTCGGCAAGGATGGATTTTACCGCGAGCATAAGCCTTGATATTTCTCCGCCCGATGCCGTCTTTGCTAAGGGGAGGAACGGTTCGCCGGGATTTGTTTTTACCAAAAATATTATCTCCTCCATCCCGGACGAAGACGGTTCCTCAAGAGGGGAGAGCTCCGTTTTCCACTCCCCGCCCGGGAATCCTAACTGTTCCATACGGCGCGTGATCTCCTTATCAAATTTTGATAAGGCTTTTTTGCGGGACTTTGTCAGGATAGCGGCCGAATCAATGCAGGATTGACGGGATTTGTCTGATTTTTTCTTTAGAGCGTCTATGTCTGCGCTTGAGTTTTGTAACAGTGAGAGGTTTTTTGCCAGCTCCTGCTTTTTTTCGATTAATTCATTAAGGGTACAGGAATATTTTTTCTTGAGGCGCTGGATTTTCGAGAGGCGGGCGTTGATAGCCTCTATCCTGCCCTGGGCATTATCCCCTCCGTCAATCTTTTCTAAGTACGAGCTGCAGAATATGTCTAATTCGGAACAGGTTGATATCACCGCCTCCATGTCGTTTGAGTATTGGCGGACGGCTGGGTCGTATTTGCCGAGCGTCTCTAATTTCCGCTTGATATGCGTTAACCGTTTTTGTATTGATTCTCCGTCCGATGAACCCAAGAGTTCCAGCACCTCTTTTGCGCACTCTATTCTCTGGGCTGATGTTGACAGGAGGGATAACTCCTGCTCAAGGGCCTGCTCTTCGTCTGTTTGAGGATCAAGGGCCGACAGCTCCTTATATTGAAATTCCAAAACATCTTTTTTGTCAGCCAGCTCTTTCGCCGCCCTTTGAGCGTCGATAAATTCCTGTTTTGCGGTGATGTATGTGTTGTACGATGATGTATAATTTTCACGGGACGGCAATGTTTCCGGCAGCGAGTCTGCGATATCAACGTGCGTATTTTCATTAAGCAGCGACTGGTGCTGGTGCTGGCCGTGCAGGTCTATCAGCAAATCGCCAAGAGTTTTGAGGGATGATAGCGGCAGCGGTATCTGGTTGACGTGTATCCTGTTTTTTCCGGCCTTAGATATGTTCCTGCGGATTATCAGGCTGCCGTCATCCGCGTCAATCCCCGCCTCTTTCAGGAAATCTCTCAATTTAGGTTTTAAAATTTCGATCTCTAAACACCCGCTGACCTCCGCGTCGTCGCACCCGCTCCTGATCATCTCCGATGAAGCCCTTTCACCAAGCAACAGGCCGATCGCGCCGATCAGTATGGATTTTCCCGCGCCCGTTTCTCCCGTAAACACGGTAAACCCGCTGCCGAATTCCAGTTCAAGGTTCTCTATCAACGCAAGGTTCTTAATGCGGAGTTCGCGTATCATGGCTTCTTGTACCCCTGTCCCCAGCCCAGCTTTTTCCGCAGCAGCGAAAAGTATGAACGTTCAGCGAACTGGATAAGGTTTTTGCGGATGCCTCCGTACGATACGATGATCTCATCGTCGCACTGCAAATTAAAAGAGTCCAATCCGTCTGCCGTCAGCAATAAATCAGGATTTTTCTCGTTGACTACGAGGCGGATGTTGCGGTCGGACGGCAGTATCAGCGGCCGCTCGGTCAGCGAGTGGGGGCAGATGGGCGTTAAGAGAAACGCCTGCACCGACGGCTCGACTATCGGCCCTCCGGCAGACAGCGAATACGCCGTTGATCCGTTGGGCGTGGCCACGATAAGCCCGTCGGCGAAGAAGTTGGTGATGAACGCGTCGCCGCACCACGCGGAGATAGAGGTCAGCCTCGGCGTCTTGATGCGGTTGATGTAGATGTCGTTCAGCGCCTTGAATCGGCATAAGGTATCGCTGCCGCGCTTAACGCTTGCTTCCAGAACCATCCGGCTGATCGCCTCGTACTTTCCCGCCCTGATCAGCCCGAAGCACTCCTCAAGCTCTTCCGGCCCGATATCGGTAAGAAATCCCAGCCCGCCCAGATTGACGCCTACGACAGGTTTTTCCGAAAACCCGCTCATGTGCGCTACCGACAGCAGCGTGCCGTCGCCGCCTACGGAGACTATCGCCTCGCTCTTATCCAGAAAAACTTCCTCAGACTCTTCAGCGCGCATATCCGGTGGCAGCAAATCGCAAAGGATCGGGTGGTAGAATACGCTTGCGCCGTTATTCGCCGCCCATCCGCGGATACGCAGCAAAACCTCGCTGACGGCGGCGGTCTTTTTGAATGATACTATACCGAAAGACGTTATTGGTTTCATTGTTACAGCACCTCTATTTATTTCTGAACTCGCAAATCTCATTTATCATTGTCTCAAAATTCGGCCACCGCGCCGCAATGTGCTCGTCCGCGACCGATGTTTTGCCTAAACACTTAAGCCCCGCCGCGCAAAACGCGACGGCGATGTGCGCGGGCAGCGGATCCCACAGGTCAAACCCGTCAAAATCCTTCGCCCCCTCCATAACGATCCCGTCCGGCATCTCTCCGTGCCGCACGCCAAGCGGCCGCAGGCACTTCTCAAGCTGGTCGATCCCGTCAGGCTCAAAAGACCGCAGTACGCCAAGTTCTCTGAATACCGACTTGCCCTGCGAGAACGCCGCCGTCACCGCCATGCAGGGCAGCTGGCCGATGTACTGATAAAGCGGAGCGCAGCGGACTTTGCGGCCGTAGCCGTCGCCCTTTTTAACGGAAACCGTCCCGCACACCCCAAACGACGTCTTGCCGTCGTCGTGCGTGTTGAGCTTGCAGTCCGTCTTTTTTATAAACTGCATAGCCTGCGATGCCCAGTTCTCCATAGGGACATTGGATATTTCAAATTCGCCCTTGGGTATAAGGCACTTTAATGTGATGAGCGCGGCGGCAAGAATTTCATCGCCGGGGATAACGATGTTGACGGGCTTACCGGCATCATCACCATTATCGGATGCAGTGACATTACCTTTCGAGAAATCAGTCTCAACAACGTACATAAGGCTCTGCGATGATGAATCGCGCTGCTTGCCCTGCAAAAACCTCAACCGTTTGGCCATAAAGTCATTATTGCCGCCGGACGTACTCAATTTCGCGTTAAGTGTAAGCCCTAACGCGCCGGCCAGCTGGCGTAACGGTGTTGACAGATGGTAATCGGTAATAGTAAACGTCAGCTTCTCTCCCTTGCCGAAGAGGAATGCCAGAAGCGCGGTGCAGTCATCTTCACCTATATTCGCGCTCTCAGCTATCCCGCTGTCAAAATAAGTTGCCCTAAGCCCGGTCATATCATCAACCTGAACAGCTTCTACGGTGATGCCCATCCGTTTGCCCTGCGCTATGGCGTCTTGTATCTGCTTCTCAGAGATCGACCGCGCCGTAACCGTCTTGCCCATCCCAAGCCCCATAAACAGATAGATCGAGCGGTAGGGGAGAAGCGACTCCGGCAGCGCCAGCAGTATCCCCGGATCATTTACCGATAACGGGTCCACGTGCAGCATTGAACCATCTGACTGTATTGACGCGTGGCTCTGGAGCGATTTGATAATATCATCAACAACACCGGTTGCGCCGACGCCGCAGACGTTAATCCTTTTTGACGCGGCGCATGCTCCGAGCGCCGCCATGTACAGCATATCCGGCGATACGGGCAGTTCAACCTTGCCCTGCACGCTTTTAGCCGGGCGTAAATTTATCATTTGTCAATTCCTTTCATATTTACCCTGACATTGCGCGCCGCTTCAAAACTTTCCTTTAGCGCGTCGTTTGCCAGTTTACTCTTCATATCATTGAGGATACCGACGTACGAATCTATGAGCGGGATGATAGCGCCCTTGTTCGTAGCGAAAATATCGTGCCATATATCGTACTGCGCCGACGCTATCCTCGTAGTATCCCTGAACCCGCCGGCCGCGAGCGACAATGTTCCCGGATTCCTCTTCTCCTGCTCGCTTGCGCACAACACAAGCGCGCTCGCCAGAATGTGCGGCAGATGGCTCACCGCGGCGGCCATCGAATCGTGCGTAGACGGGTCGGTCATCACTATTTCACAACCGAGCGACCTGCGCAAAAATCCGCCCAGATCATCCGCTATTTGACGGTCATCATCACTCCCCGGCGTCAAGACATACGTCGCTTCCCTAAAAATATCCGCGTCGCCCGCCTCCGGCCCGCTCTTCTCCGACCCGGCCATAGGGTGCCCGCCGATAAAGCGGACGTGTGAGGGCAGATACTTCTTCGCGGCGTCTACGATAACCTTTTTCGTACTGCCGATATCGGTAATGACAAGCCCGCCCGGCAACTCCATCCCCCCCAATTTCTTTATAGTATCAACAATCGCAAGGATAGGGGAGCACAAAATCAATAAATCCGTCCGCCCAACAACGTCCCCCAGCTCCGAATACGAATACCCCTCGTCAATCAACCCCATCTCTAAAGATACTTTCACAGCCCTTTCAGACGACAGCCCAATGATCCTGCCTCCAAACCCGGCTTTCTTAAGCCCGGCCCCCACAGACCCGCCCAAAAGCCCCACACTATATATCGTTACTGTCTTAGGATTATATTCCATAATATCATCAACTCCAAACTATAGATTCCACGATTAGGCATTGTGCTTGTGCCGTTTGGCGGCATCACGGCTGTCGTGCAGCCGCCAAACGGCACAGGCGCAATGCCTGATCGTGTTTTCAACAACCCAACTCCCTGTTCAACAGATAAATAATCTGCCCCTGCTTAGTCATCGGTATCAGAAAATCTTTATAATACACGATGATAGACTCCGGCTTGACCTCAACCCGCACCGCCTTGTTGATCGTAGCCTGCACCTGCTTGACCTTCTCCTTGACGCGCGCGATGATCTTCTTCTCCACATCCGGGCGCGTCAGCTTGTCCAAGAGCGCGTCCTTGTCTTTCTTCTCTATCAGCTGACGGTACCCGTCAACATCCGCCCTGTACTTGCTCTCGGCCACGTAAAGCGCCCCGAAGTGCAGCCGCCGCGCGATCGCCTGCACCGCGTAAACATCATGCTCTACGCTTGACCCGTACTGCCCGTCGTCCCCGGCTGGGCAAATTTTCGGCAGCAGCAGCCGGTAACTCGCCAGAACCGCATCGGTGAAGTTGACCTCGTCGAAATCGCGTATGTGAAGCCCGGTCTCCGGGAGGTTCACGGTACGCTGCGGCGCGGGCAGCGCGCCGTTGAACGGGCGCTCCTCCGGTACGCAGAAACGGCCGAATTTCGCGTCCATCTCCTCGTGGTACCAGAGGCGCAGCTCAAAGAGCGAGCGCAGCTCCTCGTTTATAAAACCGCTCTGGCCGTGGGCGTAAGACGCCTCGTTTACGCACCACTGCGCACGGTCGATCAGCCGGTGGATGATCGTCTCCTCCAACCCCTCGAGACGGGAGGCGATGTTGTCTAAATTCAGCTCTTCCATGATACCGCGGTTGCCGCCTTTAATGAGTTAACTTTTTTTCTTAGTATTGATGACGGATTCGCGCCCTTGAGAACCGATTTTTCAATCTCACGGACAAGCGCGCTGCCGACAATCACCCCCTGCGCCCCGGCCTTGCGGACATCGCTCACATGCTCAGGCGTAGATATTCCAAACCCGACCGCCAACGGCTTATCCGTAACCTTTTTCAGCCGCGACAAAGTCGTCTTGACAGACGCGCTTAACGTGGTATCGGCCCCCGTAATCCCCGGACGGCTCACGACGTACACGAACGAATCAACGCACCGGCAAATCTCCCGCATCCTCTCCTCCGGCGTAAACTCGCTGGCTATGAACACGCGGCCGATGCCGTACTTGCGCATAGCCGCGCCCAATTCCTGCGCTTCCTCCGGCGGCATATCGGCAACAAGGATGCTGTCGATCCCCGCCTTAGCCGCCTTTTTGCAAAAAGTATCGCACCCCAAATGGCCGACACTATTAGCGTAAGTCAATAGCCCTATGGGGATATCGGTAAAGGTGCGGATTTCGCCGATCAGCTCAAAAAACAGCCGGTGGTTAAGCCCCGCCTTTATAGCCCGCATAGCCGCCCGCTGGTTGACCGGCCCGTCGGCTACAGGGTCGGAGAACGGGTACCCGATCTCCAAAATATCCGCCCCGCCCTTAACATAAGCCCTTACGATGTCAATAAACACATCCGGCCCGGGATCCCCCGCGACCGCAAACGGAATAAACGCCGCCTCTTTGCGCTTTTTGACCTTCGCGAACGCTTCATCGTATCTGTTCGTCATATATTCGTCCCCAAAAATTTGGCCACAGACTCAATATCCTTATCCCCGCGCCCCGACAGATTAATAACGATAACGGAGCCGTCCTTTATTTTGGGTGCTTGCCTGATGACATAGGCGGCGGCGTGCGACGATTCGAGCGCCGGGATGATCCCCTCCGTCTCGCAAAGCATCTTGAACGCGCCGACGGCCTCCTTGTCGGTAGCAAAGGTATAAACCGCCCGCCCCGTATCGGCCAGATGCGCGTGCTCCGGCCCAACCCCGCTGTAGTCTAATCCCGCTGACACCGAATGCGTATCCGCAATCTGCCCGTCGCGGTCCTGCAGCACGTACGAATAAGCCCCGTGCAATATCCCGGGCTTGCTGTTCGGAGACGGCGTAAGCCTCACCGCGTGCCGGTTCCCGCGCAGCCCCATGCCGCCGGCCTCGACACCCGTCAGCCGCACGCCCTTATCCTTAATAAACGCGCTGAATATCCCGATGGCGTTCGACCCGCCGCCCACGCAGGCCACAACCTCGTCCGGCAGCCGCCCCGCGGCCTTCAAAATCTGCGCCCGGCACTCCGTCCCGATTACCGACTGAAATTCCCGTACGATAGTAGGGAAGGGATGCGGCCCCAGCGCCGACCCGAAGGCGTAGTGGGTCTCCCTCACCGAGCTCGTCCAGTCGCGCATCGCCTCGTTCACCGCGTCCTTGAGCGTCTTGCCCCCGCTCTCCACCGGCACGACGCGCGCGCCCAAAAGCCCCATTCGGAAAACGTTGGGCTTCTGCCGCTCCATGTCGACCGTCCCCATGTAGATGTCGCAGCTCATCCCTAGAAGCGCCGCAGCCGTGGCGGTCGCCACCCCGTGCTGCCCGGCCCCGGTCTCCGCGATCAGCCGCTCCTTGCCCATGAACCGCGCCAGAAGCGCCTGCCCCAGGGCGTTCGTTATCTTGTGCGCCCCGGTGTGGTTCAGGTCCTCGCGCTTCAGAAATATCCGCGCCCGCCCGCCGGTAAGCCGTTGCGCCAGGTTCACGGCCTCGTAAAGCGCCGTCGGCCGCCCGCAGTACGTCTCCAAAAGCCGCTGGTACTCCGACTGCCAGTGCGCGTCGGCCGCAAACCGCCCGTACGCCGAGAGCACCTCTTCCAGAGCCGGCATAAGCGTCTCCGGCGCGAACATCCCGCCAAACTGCCCAAAATAGCCTTTTTTCGCTTTAGCCATGATCCTACCGAGTCATTATATAGTTTGGTATTGATGTATAAACGGCACCGCCGGGGGCACCGTAACCTATAAATATAATTTTCGGCGGCCCGTCCGCCATAATATATTTAATATTGGTTCTACCCCCATTCTGCAGTTGTACGTTGGCGAAGAGTCTTTATTTAACAAAGAACTTGAGAAAACTGTGGTGATATAGTATATTATGGCCATGAAAAAGAAAGATATGTTACGCGAGAGTTTCCGCCATCCCCGTACGGAGCATACGGCGTTGGTTGCCGGGGCGGTTGTCTCATGAAGAGGAAACTATGCATATTTTGTTCCCTGTCGTCCTTCAACACCGGGATGCCGATCAGCACCTACAAGCTGGCCGCCGGGCTTGTTAAGAGCGGGCGGTACGATGTTTGCGCGGTTTTGCCGTCTGACGGGGAGCTTGCGGAGCGGCTACGGATGGCGTCCGTTGACGTCCGTATTATTCCGTTTCGCCGGATGAGGTCCGGGCTGTTGTCTGCGTTATTCTTTTTGATGACCTGGGTAGTCGCCGGGATCCGTTTTTGCAGGTTTGTTCGCGCTAAGAGGATACCTGTCGTCCATTTTTCCGATGTGATAGACGCGCCGTTTTACCCGTGGGCCCGGTTTGCCGGCGCGAGGGTTGTCGCGCACGTCCGCGTATGTTTGGGCGGTTCTGCGGTCAGGCGGTTTTTCAGGTTGTGGACGAGGATTTTCTGCTCGCGCGTAATTGCCGTGTCGGATTTTGCGCGCCGTTACTACATGCTGGGCAGACGCGCCGCGGTTGTGTACAATCCGGGCCCCGACCGCAAGATATTCGATCCCAACGCATTCCCGCGCCGGACCCAGGCAGCCTCAGGGGTTCCCGCGCCGGAGCCGACCGTGCTGATGGCGGCCTCTTTCCGCAGGGAGAAGGGGCACCATAATTTTTTGGAGGTAGCGGCCCGTGTAATGAAACGCGCCGGCGGCAAGGTAAGGTTTGTGATAGTGGGTGGAGAGGTGAGGGGGCACGAGGAGTACTACGGAGAGGTAATGGAGCACGCGCGGGCGCTTGGGGTTATGGATTGCCTGACGGTTACCGGGAACATCCCGCACGAGAACGTCCCGCTTGTCATGGCCACCGCATCGGTGTTTTTGCATATGCCTGACTGGGAGGAGGCGCTGGGCGGCGTGGTGCTCGAGGCAATGGCAATGGATGTTGCGGTCGTCGCGTATGACTGCGGCGGGGTTGGGGAGTGCTTTACAAACGGGAAGTCAGGGTATCTGGTGAAGCGCGGTGATTTTGACGGCGCAGCCGGGAAGGTAGCGGAACTTTTGAAATCACCCGAACTGATAAAGAGTGTGACGGAAAGTGCGCGGGCGGAACTTGACGCGAAGTTTACGATGGATAAATATATAGGCGGCGTTGAAAAAAATTACGCAGACTGCCGGAGCCATGTCCGCAGTTTTCTCTAAGAGTGATTCTTCCCGGCGTGAGGTTCTGTGCGCTTGCACAAAATTATAAACTGTTTTATCAGCCGCTCAAGGCGGCGCATGATCCCGCTTTTATACCTTTTTATCTTTGTAGAGAACAGTCTGTAGTCCATGAGGATAAATTTTACGTTTTTTAAGTATGATGCCACACGCGGGAATCCGCTGTTGTAGGTTTCATATTTTATGCCGTTGTCTTTAATTCCGTCGAGCACTAAATAGGCTGTGCCGGAATATGAAATCAAAAAAAAGTCTATAAACGTAAGCATGGCGTACTGATTTTCCATTTTCGGTATATTTATATGCTGCCTTTCTCCGCCAACGGCATACACAAAATCGTACATCGCCGCGGCATTTCTGAATCTCACGCTGTCGGAACATACTAAGATCTTCTTTCCTTTATTCGAGTTGTGTATTTTTATCAAATGGTTTATGTTGCGCTGTATAAAAGCATCCTGCAATCTTGCGGGCAGCGTTGGAAATCTGTTGCCGCCGGTATGCTCATCGAAATCATCGAGCAGGCATTGAAAACGAAATACCGCGGCCGGGTATTCATAATTTAATTTTTCGCGGTGAGAATCGACGGCATCCCGCAGCGCAGGCGAAAGGCTGAACAGCTCGTCAAATAATGCCCCGTAATCGCCGGCGCAATACTTCCTGTTTGTATAGAGCAGGATGTATTCATAATCCTTTGAGTAGTTTTCGATAACGGCGCACAGCCCGTCAAAATCCAATTCGGGGTATTCCTCCGTATCCGCATACTCAGGCACGGGGGCATCTGCCGCAAAAGAGGAGACCGACACGCTTTTAGCTTTATTTAGCGCGATCTCGTCTTCTGATATTTTCCAGTCGTAGCGGGGGAGCAGATAAGCGGAGAGGTCAAAGGGTACGGTAAAATTTATCTTGAACCGGAATCCGTGCAATTTACAGATTTTATACAGCGTAACTATTCCGTACAGCCTGTCTGCCAGCCCGCCCTTTGGCCTTGCGTCATTCGCCATATAAACAATTGTTGTGTTGTTCAAATTAGCCGCTCCTGTCGTTTAAGGTACTGGTTTCGTTTGAATTTTCAGCAGCCGCATAAATACTTCGACCTTAAATATTCTCAGGCAGAGGCAGTATACCGCCAGACCGGCTGTTGCCGCTACGGCGCATTGCGCGAGGCCGGCGCCGTTAAATAGTTTCATTGCGAAGTAGAGTACTGCCCCCATAGCAGCCGCGGAGAGCGCGACGGGCGCGGCGTAGCCGAAGACCGTGCCGAAGCGGCAGTTCAGGCAGCGCGACTTGAAATAGTCGATTACCGCGGCGAGAACGAGCATGTGCGCCGTCTGGCCTATAAGAAATACCTCTATGCCCAAAGGCACGAGCGCGAAGGCCATGGCGATCATGGTCAGCATGGCGGCGGAGTCTATTTTCAGGCGGAGGCTGAGGTTTTTGACCATAAGTACGCCGTTTGGAATCGTACATAGCGGGGAGATGGCGCTGGTTAGGCAGAGTATGCGCAGATACGGTACAGCCGGCAGCCAGCTGTCGTTCAGGAGCAAAATGATGAGCGGTTCGGCCAGCATGGCCAGCGCGGTCATCAGCGGGAATATTATGGCGGCCGCGCCCTGTACGGCCTGCCTCTGCCCGCTTTGCAGCCTGGCGTTGTCGTCCTGAATCTTTGAAAACGATGTGATGGTGACCTGCTCTACGGCGGAGGTGACGCTGTTCGACGTAAGGTTAATGACCTTTTCGGTGAACGAGTAGTACCCAAGCGTCTGCATCGAGAACACTTTGCCGATAAGGAGCGCGTTGACGTTTTTGTATATCGCGCCAAGCATCATTACCGCGCTGAGAGAGGCGCCGGCCTTGAAGAACTCTTTGAACGGTTCCGCGCGCAGCTCGAGGGTGGGCCGCCACCTGACAACGCAGCGGTAGAGTATCATGGCCGTGACGGACGCGATGATTATCTTCGCGGCGAGGCTCATTACTCCGAAGCCGTTATACGCCATCCAGATAGCGGTTGTACCGGAGAGTATCTCCGCCGGTATCGTGATGAGCGCCAGCCGGTTGAATTTCATGTCGCGCCGCAGCTTGGTGTTTTGGACGATTGAGGCCGCGTTAGTGATAAGGATTATGCCGAGCAGCCGGGTGAGGGCGGTAAGCTGCGGCTCGCCGTAGAATCGCGCTATGTGCGGCGCGAGGAAGTAAAGCGCCGCGTACATGGCAAGCGCCAGCGCGAGGCTCATCAGCCATACCGCGTTGTAGCCGGCCTGCGAGACCTCCTTTTTTCTGATGAGCGCCGCCCTGAAGCCGCCCTCTATTATCACCGCGGTTATGGCAAAGAGCGCCGTTATGAGGCCGACGAGCCCGTAGTCTTTGGGTGAAAGCAGGCGCGCGAGGTATATGGTTACGGCGTATGTGACGCCGTAACGCCCAAACATCTCGGCTAGGGTCCACATTATACCCGTCACGGTTCTCGTGCGCAGGTTTCCGGTATTCTCTTCTGGCGGGCAGTCCATGAAACAAATATAAATTATGCCGAAAGTTTTTGGGTAACGCGGGGTAAAATAGTTAATTTAACAGTACCGCCCCAGGGCTCGCCGGCACGGCTCCGCACCCGCGGGGAGCATCAGGCGTTGGGATACCGTACCCCGCGGGAGGGGGTATCAGGCGGCTGGAAGCGGCTTAATGGGCAGGTGTGCGGCGGCGCGGGGCCGTGGGGTACAAAAAATCTTGGCATAGCTATTTACAATATATTATCTTTATCAAAGAGCGGTATGCACCTTAAATGTGCCGGAAAATCTGTCAAAAAACTGAACAACCTCACCATTAGAGGGGCGGGTGGAATGAATAAACATTTTCGATTAATGTGCTCGATAATAATTTTATGCGCGATGGTGTTTTTGGTTTACGGCCAGACGAAAGCGGCTTTAACCGATAAGCAGGTTATAGAGCAAGTGGTTATACGGCTTAAAACAACGACTCTTACTTTTCGCGACTATGAGATATTAAATATAAATAAGCTTGTAAATGTCAACTGGCGTCAAAACGGCGCCAGCATCTACTTTTCTGCGTACGATGATAACGGAGTGTGGCTGACACGTATCTTTGATACCACTAACAAAGAAGGTATAAGTTTTGACTTTATCGATCCCCCTAATTATGATTCAGATTGGAGTGATAAAATAGGGCCTTTTATGAAACAAATAAACAGAAAATTTTCAAATAAAATTCCTTTAGTAAACTTCATACAGAAGGATCTGATTGCGACATTTGAGTATGCAGATGGCAGTAAAGTGATATTTGACGTATATTATGCCGCCATTCAATACAAACTACTCTGGTGGCGTAAAGAATTAGCTGATCCAACGTATTATGATCCCTAACGCCAGATAATAGTGTATACAATATTATGAATTATAAGAACGGGGCAATAAATTGTTAGTAGATATGGTAATGTTTTTTATCAGGTACATTGTAACGAATGAACATAATATAAACCATTAAAGGGGCGGGTGGAATGAATAAACATTTTCGATTAATGTGCTCGATAATAATTTTATGCGCGATGGCGTTTTTGGTTTACGGCCAAACGAAAGCGGCTTTAACCGATAAGCAGGTTATAGAGCAAGTGGTTATACGGCTTAAAACAACGACTCTTACTTTTCGCGACTATGAGATATTAAATATAAATAAGCTTGTAAATGTCAGCCGGCATCAGAACGGCGCCAGCATCTACTTTTCTGCGTACGACGATAACGGGGTGTGGTTGACAGATAGTTTTGAGACCATTACTAACAAAAGGGGATTACGATACCCCGTAGGTATAAGTTTCGAGTTTGTTAATCCTCCTAATTATGATTCAGATTGGAGTGATAAAATAGGGCCTTTCATGAAACAAACAAACAGAAAATTTTCAAATAAAATTCCTTTAGTAAACTTCAAACAGAAAGACCTGATTGCGACATTTGAGTATGCAGATGGCAGTAAAGTGATATTTGACGTATATTATGCCGCCATTCGATACGAACTCCTCTGGTGGCGCAAAGAATTAGCTGACCCAAGGTTTTATGATCCTAACGACAGATAATTGCGCGCACAAGCTACGAGCTTCAATTTCACGGCCCCCGCGGCGGCCGTGCGCCATTTTAAGCCGCTTCTAACCGCCCGGTACCCTCCCGGCTTCCCACAGATCAGGCTTGATTTGCCCTTGTAACCATCACAGCGCGCCTGCCGTTGGTACGGCGGGGGGATTTGGCGGCCGGCGGAGGGCGTTCGTTTTTTACACAAATTTAAGCGGTTTTGGCGTGCATTTAGTTATATTAATGTAATGATAAACGGAAATTTCTGCTGGATCGCCACATGGAAAGTTACCGACCGCTGCAACCTGCGCTGCACGTACTGCGACCCGTCGATAATGACGCGGGCCGACGCCTGCGAGAACATGAACAGGTTTGAGGCGCTCGACCGCATCGCCGCGTACAGGCCGCGCGTGCTCAACATAAGCGGCGGGGAGCCGTCGCTTGTTAAGGAGTTGCCGGGGCTTCTGGCGCGGGCTAAAGCAGTGTGGAATCCGTCCGTCCGCGTGGTGCACAACGGGACGGGGCCGGAGAAACTCTCGGAGAGCTTTCCGTATATTGACCGTTTGGTGATCAGTATAGACGGGCCGGGGGAGGTCAACGCGGCTACTCGGGGGATCAGCGGGGACGCGGTGCTTGAGAGGATCGCGAGGTTGCTGGCGGGCCGGGGCGGTTCGTTGCCGGGGAGCGATAAATCCGCGGACGGCGCCTTGCCGGAGATAACCGTCAATACCGTAGTGACGGAGGCGAATATCGGCACACTGCCGGGTTTTGCGTCGCAGGTCAACTCAGTCTCGCCAAATATCGGGCTGGCGCTTCTGCCGGTGATGCCGGTTGAGTGCGAGTTATCGGTATTGAGGGAGGGGGAGAAGGGGTACCGCCGTTTTTTGGATGTTTACGCGAAGATGAAGCTGGCGCATGGAGCGGTCGTGCACAATTTTGATTGCGTGATGCGGCATGGCGATTTCCGCAAGATACAGTGTTACAATCAATACTTTACCGTAAGGTTCTCCCCGCGCGGGGAATTTTTCGCGTGCGGGGCGAATATCGGTTCGCAGCTGCGCCGTACGGACGGGGTGTTTAAGAAGGTCTTCAGGAAGGGCGGCGTCAGAAAATTATTTACGATGTTGTCGCGCGCACTTAAGGGGGGGATGGGGAAGGTTGATTTCACCTGCCGCAACATGTGCAACTGCGACAGTTGGTTAGACATGTTATTTTTGGGGCAGGATACCGGTTACGCGCCCATAACGCTGCGCGGGCTGCGCGGGCGGCTTAGTGACGGCGATTACCGGGAGCTGGACGAGTTTGTACGGAAAAATATCAACTCCGGCTTTGATGTAAACCGGTTCCGCGTAATGGTGGAGGGGTGCGGGAATGACGGGGTATAAGTGTGCCGAGGCATCGAGGGAGAGGTGGATAGAGGCCGCCAAAGCCTGCCCTTACGCCACGTATTTCCATACCCCGTACTGGTACGAGCTTATTGCCCCCGGCGGGCGCCATACGGCATTGGAGGTGAGCTTTGAAGACGGTGTCTCCGCCGTTATCCCCGTGGCGGAAATCAAACGCGCGCATGGTTTGCTGACGGACCATTTTTCGTCGCCGGGCTGTAACTACGGCGGGTGGATAAGCGCGTCTGTCCTGAACAAGGAGCACGTCATGGTATTGACGAATATCCTTATGTCGAAAAAGAACCTTACGTTTCGGATCAACCCGTTCGACGAGTCGCAGTCTTCGCTGCTTGCGCTAACCATGCCGTCCGCGTTGCCGCCGGTGGCGTTGATGAGCGATTTTACGCATACGCTTGACTTGACGGCAGGGACAGACGCTCTTCTGCGGGGTATGGCCAAGGGGCACAGGAGCGCGGTGAAGAGCGCGGAGCGCGAGGGGGTTGTGGTTAAGGCCGCCGATACGGTTGACGAGTGGGAGCGCTATTACGGCATTTACCTTGAATCGGTAAAGCGGTGGCGGTCCGGCGGCCCAAAACTCAGGCCGAGGCATGTTTACCCGCCCGCGCTCTTCAGGCGCGCCCGAGAGATGCGTACTGGCAACGAGATACTCTGGCTGGCTATGAAGGACGGGGAGCTTGCGGCCGGGGCGCTGTTCTTCTACTGGGGGCGGCACGCGGTGAGCTGGCACGGCGCGGCGTCGGCGGAGCATTTTCACTTGCGGCCCAACAATTTGCTCTACTGGGAGATAATTTCAGACGCTGTGCACAGGGGGTACAAGGTCTTCGATTTCAACCCAAGCGGCGGCTACGGAGGGGTGGAGTCTTTCAAGAGTCACTTCGGCGCGGTGCGGGTGCCGTCGCCGGTGCTGTCTACGAAAACGCCGCTGCGGTCGCTCATCTCGCGCCTGCGGCCGGGGGCATCCGGCTGCTCGTCAAAATAATAGATGTGTACTCCTGCCCATAAATTATATTATATGAACTGGTTTGGAGTTTGGAGTGTGGAGTTTGGAGTTTTTTGCTATTGATTTTGACGTTAACTCCAAACTCCACACTCCAAACTGAACATTTGGGCATCATCATAATTATATTATATAGAAATAGGGGATATATGGCCACAATAATCGATGAAGTCTCGCGTACCTTTTCGGAGTACCTTCTTATTCCGCGGCTTTCGCGTTCCGAGCATCAGGTGAAGAACGTCTCGCTACGTGCGCCGGTGTCGAGGTATAAGGCCGGGGCCGAGCCTGAGTTTTGGCTCAACATCCCGTTTGTGACCGCCAGCATGCAGTCTGTCTCCGGCCCGGATATGGCCATCGCGCTGGCCCGCGAGGGGGGGTTAGCGTTCATATATTGCTCCCAGACGGTAAAATCGCAGGCCGAGATGATTGCCAAAGTCAAGTCGCACAAGGCCGGCTTCGTGGCCTCCGATTCGAACCTCAAGCCTACCGATACGTTGGGCTACGCGCTGAATCTGCGGCGCAAGACCGGCCACTCGACCATGGCCGTCACCGGTGACGGGACTACCAACGGGATCTTTCTGGGGATACTTACCGATAAGGACTACTGGGAGTTCGACGAAGACCTGAGCCGCCCCGTCAGCGATTTCATGACGCCGGCAGACAAGGTGGTTTTAGGGCAAACCGGCATATCCCTGCACGAGGCGAACGTCCTCCTGCACAAGCGGAAGAAGGAGTGCCTGCCGATACTTGATCAGGAGGGCCACCTGCAGGCGATGGTATTTAAGAAGGACTATGTGGATCACAGGAACAATCCCGACGAACTGCTCGATGTGCAGAAGCGGTTCGCTGTGGGGGCCGGCATCAACACGCACGACTACAGGGAGCGCGTGCCGGCGCTTGTAGACGCCGGCGCCGACGTGCTCTGCCTCGACGCCTCCGACGGCTACTCCGAGTTCCAGAAAGAGGCCGCGCTGTGGATAAGGGAAAAGTACGGCAACTCCGTGGCGATAGGCGGCGGCAACGTCGTGCACGGCGACGCCTTCAGGTACCTGGCGGAGGAGGCGCAGCTCGACTTCGTAAAGGTGGGGATAGGCGGCGGGTCGATCTGCATAACCCGCGAGCAGAAGGGGATAGGCCGCGGCCAGGCTTCGGCGATGATGGCGGTGGCGGCGGAGCGGGACCTATATTATAAGGAAACGGGCATATATATCCCAATCTGCTCCGACGGCGGCCTCTCAAACGACACGCAGATCATCATAGCCCTGGCGATGGGGGCCGATTTCGTGATGATGGGCCGCTACTTCGCCATGACAAACGAGAGCCCGACCCCAAGGATGTCTATAGGCGGCCGCGTCTACAAGCCCTACTGGGGCGAGGGGTCGAACAGGGCAAGGAACTGGCAGCGCTACAGCCAGGGCGGCGCCGATACGGGGTTAAAGTTTGAGGAAGGCGTAGATGCTTACGTCCCGGTCGTCGGCAATGTTAAGGATGTTCTCGACCTGACCGTATCAAAAATCAAGGCGGTAATGTGCAACATGGGATCACTAAACCTGAAAGAATTCGCTGATAATGCCGTCTTGACGAGGATATCCGAGCAGTCATTCGTTGAAGGCGGGACATCAAACGTACTTTCATTAGATAAGGATATCCCCAGAAACGTCTGAACCTTTAATTGAGTAAATCGCGGGGTTCAGACATTTTTTCTGCAATAAATACAAAGTTTGTACGTATTGATTAGTGAAAGTTGCAAAAAACTTGAACCATTCACCAATCAAACACAGGAGGAAAGCAGTATGTCCATCCCCCGCAAGCCCAAAGCCAAAACCGGTGCCATCCGCCTCGTCTCATCCACGGCGGTTTTACTCTTCGCTGCTTCCGCGCTGCTCTTCGCCAGCGGCAACAGTTCCAGCGCCAAGCGCCCGAACAGGGGTTCCGTGAATTTTGGCGCGTCGTCGTCACCCGGGGTCAGCATCCCCCCGGCGCTGCAGAGTTTCACGACTGTTTTTGCCGACGTCGCCGAGAAGGTCGTGCCCACGGTCGTCTCCGTTGTCCCCACCAAGATCGATACCGTCGTATTCGGCAATAACCCGTTCTACCAGTTTTTCAACGACCCGTTCTTCGGCGGCAACCCGTTTGAGGATTTCTTCGGCGGCCGGCAGCGGCGCGGCCCTTCCCCGCAGCAGCAGCCTCAGCGGCAGGAGCGGCGCCGGCAGGGTTTGGGGTCGGGTGTGATCGTCTCGCGTGATGGCTACATCCTCACGAACTCCCACGTAGTGGAGGGGGCCGACGAGGTTGAGGTCCGCACGTCCGACGGCCGGAGCTTCGCGGCGGATATCGTGGGGCAGGACTCGCTGACCGACGTAGCGGTGCTCAAGATACGGGACAAGGTGAACAACTTGCCCGTCGCGTTCCTCGGCGACAGCGACAAGCTGCGCCCCGGCGACTGGGCGGTGGCGGTGGGCAACCCGTTCAGCCTGACCTCGTCGGTAACGATGGGCATCGTCTCGGCGCTCGACCGCACGACCGGGGCGCAGGGCGGCGGCGCGGCCACTTACCAGAACTTTATCCAGACAGACGCCGCGATAAACCCCGGCAACTCGGGCGGGGCGCTGGTCAACATCAAGGGCGAGCTTATCGGCATCAATACAATGATATATACGCAGTCCGGCGGCAACATGGGCATCGGCTTCGCGATCCCCATCAACATGGCGCGGCGGATTATGGAAGACCTGATCTACGACGGCAAGGTGAGCCGCGGCTGGCTCGGCGTGTCGATTCAGGAGCTCGACCAGACCACCCGCGACGCCTTCGGCCTCTCGCCCGACACCCGCGGCGTGCTCATCGGCGACGTCTTCAAAGACCAGCCGGGCGATAAGGCGGGGATCCGGCGCGGCGATGTCGTCACGAGCATCAACGGCAAGGCCACCGAGACCCTGAACCAGCTGCGCAACAGCGTGGCCGCGATTCACCCTGGCAAAACGGTCCCCGTGGAGATCCTGCGCAACGGCAAGAAGATGACGGTGCAGGTGAAGCTCACGGCGCGGGACGAGTCGGCCGCCAACGTACCGGCGGGCGGCACGTCCGGCGACCAGCAGGCCCCCCAGCCTACCGACGGGGAGTTTCTGGGGATGAAAGCCGGCCCGCTCACCAAGGAGCTCAGAGACCAGCTTAACCTGCCCGCGACCATGCAGGGCGTGGTGGTGACGGAGGTGGCGCGGGGGAGCCAGGCCGCTCAGGAGGGGCTGCGCGTGAACGACATCATCCTCGAAATGAACAGAAAGCCCGTTGCGGCCATGAAAGATTTTACGCAGATTGCCAGGGGCGTAAAGCCCGGCGATTCGCTCCTGCTTCTGGTGCAGCGGGAGGGCAGCACGTTCTTCCGGGCGGTTAAAGTCAGAAAATAGCGCTAAGGCGTTGATGTATTGACCGGGGGGCGGCCGGCCAGCCGCCTCCAAATTTTTTGTATTATTCTTGACACCTCCATTATCCATAGATTATTTTATTATAGATTGCACGAATACAATATCTAATCGTGTTTTCAATAATTGATGTAAAAAATCACCCAATAACCCCTTTTTGGAGGAACTCATGTTAAAAATCCGGGCCTTGGCTTTATCGGTAGCTGCGGTTACCGCCCTTACCCTGCTGGTTGGCTGCGGCGGCGGTGCCGCTGACACTAAAACATTGGAAGACGCTCAGGCGAAAATCACCGCGCTTGAGGCGAAAGGCCTCCCGCCCTCCGAGTTGTCGATGGCAAAGGTGCACCTCAGCACCGCAAAAGAGGCCCTCGAAAAGAGAAACAACCCCCAGCTCAAGAAGGCGCTCCCCGCTCTTGCCGGTGAGCTCGATAAGGCTCAGAAGTACTACGACGAGCAGGTTTCCACTCTTCCCCCCAAGATCGACGCCGCGAAGGCCACCGCCGTCAAGGCCAAGGATGAGTATAAGCTCACCGGGTTCCAGGTGAAGAAGATCGACTCCACGGTCGCCGTCATCGACTCCCTCAAGAAGATAGACAGGCCCGTGCAGGCCAACAATGTGGCGCAGGCCTTAGTGGCGCTGCTGCCGTCGCTCAGGGACGACGAGGCCAAGGCCAACTCCATCAGGAACAAAGTCCCCGGCCAGTGGCTCTTCAAGGACCAGGCCAAGAGCGTCGAGCACAAGGAAGTCAACGCCATTGAGCAAAAGCTGTTCACCTTCGGGCCCGGCAACAAGGCCTACCTCGTAGAGAGCAAGAAGGGCCAGAGCGGCCCCTTCCTCAAGGAGGACTGGGAGTTCAGGTCGTGGGGCACCTACGACTTCATGGGCGACACCGTCATGCTGATGATCAACCGCTTCCAGATATTCAAGCAGGACTTCCACAGGTTCTACCCGGCCGAAAAGGCGTGGAAGCTTGAGCGGCAGCCGACCTACGACTCGACCATCACCGACGGCAGCCAGGACAGGAGCATTTCCTGGTACGACCTGTACGAGTCTAAGGACTTTAAGAAGGTAAAGTAATAATTAAGGGTACCGGTTTTACGGCGGCGCTCCCCGGCAAGGGGGGCGCCGTTTTTCTTTTTATTCAGAAAGATTTCATACCTGCCCAGCCCGTGATATATATTATGCTATTACAGATATTCGTTTTTAACCACCATTTACCCGGAAGGTGCTTATGAAAAAACTCAGCGTTTTTGCCGTCGCAGCGTTCGTCACGATGTTTGCCGTCTCCAACAGTTATGCCTGGGTCGGCGCCGGCCTGCATTGGGGGTACGATCTGTCCATGAGTATGGATGACGTGTCTAAGGAGAAGATCAACCTTGGCTCTTTCAAAATTGCCGACCTTGAGGTCGGTAGCGAGGCGCTCTATGTTTCAAGGCTGCAATGGAGGAATTCTCCCCTCAACTTCGGCGGCAAGGTCTACCTCGACTTCATTCCGGTTATTAACGCGATTGAGCTTTCGTGCAACTTCGGGCTGTGGCAGTACGACGGGGCTCTGCACGTTCTCAACCCCCAAAAAACCCTCGGTAACGTCACTCTTGATAATCCGATACCTGAGCTTGTGCACGATGAGATCCCGCTGACACTCAAAAACACCGGCCTTTCCTACGTCGGCCTGAGCGGCACCCCCTACGCCAAGCTGCACTTCGACGCCTCGGTGCGCAAGCAGATATTAGACTTGTGGCTGATCAAGTTCAACGGCGGCGCGGGCGTCAGCGCGCACTTCGCGACCCCGCTTCTGAGCAACGCTCTCGTCGAGAAGGCGCTGGACATAAAGATTAGTGACGATGCTTCGGCCGCGCTTGCCAACCTCTCAGATCCCGACTTGGCTAAAGGTGCCGCCAAGAAGATCGTGCAGGAGATCATAGACCAGGCGCTCGGCAAGCCGGTAATCGGCGGCCACATCGTCCTCGGCGTACAGGCCAAGCTGCCGGTGATACCGGTTGGCGTGTACGTAGACGGCAAGTACATGTTCCCGTTCAGTAAGTTCGACTCGGACGCATCGGGGGTAAAGGGGTTTGGCTCGGGGCTGCTGTTTAATATGGGTATCTCCCTGTCGCTGTAGTATAGTTTGATGTTTGATATTATCTGATATGAATGCAAAATAATGCCTACGGGCACGGTTAAGGGCCGTGCCCATCTTCTACAGGATGGATGTTTATGGAAACGCTAAAAACGCTGTTGTTGGGAATCATTCAGGGCTTCACCGAGTTCCTCCCCGTATCCTCGTCCGGCCACCTCATCCTCGCCCAGACGTTCATGGGGGTGGATAAGTCCGGCATGGTGCTTGAGGTTGTGCTGCACCTCGCTACGGGGATTGCCGTGCTGTGGGTGTTCCGTAAGGATATTATCGGCATAATAACCGGATGCGTATCGAAAGATACCCTTGTCAGGAAAGACTCGCTGACGTATTCGTGGTGGATCATCTTGGGAACTGTCCCGGCTACGCTCGTTGCTTTTTATTTCAAGTTTTTCACCGAGGTGAACTATATTGAGGAACTGTTCGACACGTCCAAGGGGACCATGCCCGCGTACCTGACGTCGTTCATGCTCTTCATCACCGCGGGGCTGCTCTTCTTTTCGTCCTGGAAAAAGGACGCCGGCGCGGATGGCGGCAAGCTGACGCTGATGCGGGTCCTCGCCATAGGCGTGATGCAGGCGATCGCCATTACCCCGGGGATATCGCGCAGCGGGTCTACGATTGCCGTGGCGCTCTTAGTCGGCGTAGCGCGCACCGAGGCGGGCCGTTTCTCCTTTATGCTCGCGCTGCCGGCTATCTTTGGCGCCGCGCTTCTTGACGCGAAGGATGTGACGTCGTGGGGGGAGGTTTTAACGCTGGATCTGGCCATTGGGTTTATAGCGAGCCTTGTTATTGGGGTCATCTCCTTAAAATTGCTGCTGACGTTTATCCAAAAGGGCAAGCTGCGCTACTTCGCCTACTACTGCGTCGCCGCGGCGGTCGTCAGCTTAGTCTGCCTGACTTTGGGGTTCGGGGGGAGTAATAATGGGTGACGTAGACACGAAACGCCTCTGGGCGCCGTGGCGGATGACCTATATCACCGGCATCGAAAAGAAGGACGAGGGGTGCATATTCTGCAACTACCCCAAGCAAGACCGCACCAACGACCGCGCCAACCTGCTGCTCTACCGGGGCGAGCGGTGCTTTGTGATGATGAACCTCTACCCCTACAACAACGGCCACCTGATGGTCATCCCGTACCAGCACACATCCGACATATTAGGCGTAGATAAGGAGACAGCCGTCGAACTCTGGGCGCTCGTCTGCAAGTGCAAAGCGGCGCTCTCCGCCGTCATGAACCCAGAGGGTTTCAACATAGGCATGAACATCGGGCGTACTGCCGGGGCGGGGATCGACCAGCACATCCACATGCACATAGTCCCGCGCTGGAACGGCGACACGAACTTCATGCCGGTGGTGGGGGAGACCAAGGTGATCTCGCAGGCGCTCTCTGCGGCCTACGACGCGCTGTATCCGCAGTTGAATAATTAGAACGCAACCCACGTGTGCGCCAAATTTTCATTTGTCCCGCACCCGTCTAGGCCTGGGTGCAGGGTGCCGTCCGGCGACATCACGGCTGTCGTGCAGTCGTCGGATGGCACCCTGTGCCCAGGCCGGGTATACAACAAATTTACATTTGTACCACCCACCGTGGCTTCGACTCCGCTCAGCCACCGGGACCGTTGCCTGAGCGGAGTCGAAGGCAACATTTGCGCCAAATTTCCATTTACCGCACATCGCCCCTACAAAATCGTCTATTTTTATCATACATTACACCAATAAATTTACATTTACCCACCCCACCTCATCAATTGAATCCTGCCATCCCTCAGCACCGCGTAATCGTAGTTGTCTAACCACGACCCGGTGTTGCAGTAGTCCCCGCCGTCGAAACTAACCAGGTCGGCGTGGTGCGTGTGCGCGAATATCACCAGGCCGTACCCCCCGCCCCTGATCCTCGCTTCCGCCGCCTGACGGTATTTGTTTATAATTTCCGGCGATACCTCGGCGTTGCGGTATTTGCTTTTGGAGACCGCCGATACGCTCTTGCCGGCCCAGATACCCAAAGTCGGGTGGATCGCCTTGTAGAGCGCCTGCAAGAGCCTGTTGCGCAGCAATACCACAGTTATCCTTAGAATTCCGCTTTTGAGGATTCCGTCGCCGTGGCTGATGAGCGCAATGCGCCCCTGAAGCTCAATTTCCGCTTCGCCCCGGTGTACCCGCATCCCGACTGCCTCCTCCAAAAACGTACCCAGAGCGAAGTCGTGGTTTCCGGCGATGTAGTGCACCCGCACGCCCGCTTCCACAAGTCCGCGCATCTCGTGCAGGACGGGGAAGTAGTCACGGCGTATGACGGAGCTGTACTCGATCCAGAAGTCGAACATGTCGCCAACTATGAACACGTCAGACGCGCGTGCACGCATCTGCGCCGCAAGCTCCGCGAACCGTGCGACTTTCCCGCCCTCGTCCGCGTCAAGCCCGAAGTGCGCGTCCGAGACGAAGTATACGGCGTCCCGGTCCATCAGGGCATACCGGCGTCCGGCGTCCGGATGGGCAGAGCCGCGCCGCTCCTACTCCCAGAGGTCGTCGGTTGTGTCAAGGTCGCTCGCCATATCGCTGAAGTTGGCATTTTCGTCGAGGAGCGTGCCGAAGTTGAGCTCGCGCATCTCCTCTTCCTCGACCTCAACAATCTCGTCGTCGTCCTCGTTGTACCGCTCGTCCGCGTCGCGCAGGATGTCGTCGGCATCAAACTGCTCGTCAAGAATCATCTTACCGCTCCCTCCTTATGGTTCTGCCTTCCGGTGGTTTTGGAAAAGCAGGAAAAAGTCCAAATTTGTATGAATAATAGTCTATTCCCGTTCCATTGTCAATACTTTTTTGAATTTTTTTAAAAAATCTTCCGGCGTGAATTATTTTATAGCAACGAGTTAGTCCCTCAATCATACCAAACGAAAAGGATAAACTGCCTTGCAAACGAAGAAAATCGCCCCAAAAACGGCCCGTCCGGCCAAAAAAATGCCCAAAACCGCCATATTCGTTGAGCCGGCCAAAGGAGGCGTCACCGCCGCCGCCGGTTTCTTCGCCGCCGTGGTCAAGGCCGGTATCAAGGCCTCTAAGAAGACCGACCTCGCCGCCGTCCTCAGCGACCGCCCCGCCGCGGCCGCCGGGACTTTCACGAAGAACGCCATACGCGCCTCAAGCGTGGACTGGTGCGAAGCCCTCCTGCCGTCGGCCAAGATCCGCGCGTTCCTCTGCAACGCCGGATGCGCCAACGCCTGCACCGGCGACCAGGGCGTACGGGACACCGCCGGGATGGCAGCCCTCGCCGGCATCGAGCTCGGCGTGCCGCAAAAGTCCGTCTTAGTGGCCTCCACAGGGGTTATAGGAAAATTCCTGCCCATGGAAAAGATCGCAAACGCCATGCCGAAACTCGCGGCTGCGCTGGCGGCCACCGCCGCCGCCGGGACAGCCTTCGCCCAGGCCATCATGACCACCGACCTCGCCAGAAAAGAGTCCGCCGTAAAAGTCACCGTTGGCAAGGGAACCTTCTTTATCGGCGGGACAACAAAAGGCTCTGGGATGATACATCCCAACATGGCCACGATGCTCTGCTTCATCACCTCCGACGCCGCCATCGACAGCACGCTGCTCAACACGGTCGTCAAACGCGTAGTCAACAAAACATTTAATAACCTGACGGTTGACGGAGACACATCCACCAACGACATGGTACTGGTTATGGCCAACGGCGCAAGCGGCGTCAGCGTGAAGGGCAGGGGAGAAGCGCTGATTGCCTTTGAGGAAGGATTGTTTACCGTCTGCAACGACCTGTGCAAGAAGATCGCCGCCGACGGCGAGGGTGCGACCAAGCGCGTGGAGGTCAACGTAAAAGGCGCCAAGACCGAAGCCGATGCACAACTCGCGGCCAAGGCCGTAGCTACGTCTAATCTGACAAAATGCGCCTTGTTTGGGAATGACCCCAACTGGGGACGGATCGCCTGCGCCGTGGGATACTCCGGCGCGAAGTTCTCCAAGCAGAAAATGTCAATAGAACTTTGCGGCATCGAAGTCTTCAAGAATTTACAGCCGGTCGCGTTCGACCAGAAAAAGGCGCACGCGCTGTTAAAGAAAAAAGTCGTCGGTATCGATATCGATCTGGGCTTAGGTGATAAAATGGCTACGGCGCATACGTGTGATTTCAGTTATGATTATGTGAAGATTAACGCGGAGTACCATACCTAATCATTACGAGGGGGGCGAAATGCCCCTCTCAAATATCAAATCCTCCGCCATCCTTATCTGTACAGGATAAACATATACGCCCCGAATATCAGCATAAGTATCCCGCCTTCCCAGCGGTTGATTTTCCCTTTTGACAACGGGATCATGGTTAGGAGCAGCGCTATTGTGATGCCGAAGAGCCAGGCCATGTCGGAGACGAACATCGAGTGGCTGTTTACGGCCAGCGGCCTTACGATCGTAGTTACCCCGAGTACCCCGGCGATGTTGAAGAAGTTCGAGCCGATGATGTTGCCGATGGCGAGGTCGTTTTCCCCTTTGAATGCCGCGATGAGGGACGATATAAGCTCCGGCGAGCTGG
The DNA here is from genome assembly GCA_009786575.1 of Chitinispirillia bacterium. GTDB lineage: Bacteria > Fibrobacterota > Chitinivibrionia > Chitinivibrionales > Chitinispirillaceae > GUT77. The sequence continues at coordinate 45,563 of WQRV01000001.1, forward strand.
TGCCGACGGCCACGATCGATACGGCGATGACGCGCTCGCTTACGCCCCACTGCAGCGCGATTGCGCGTGCGCCCTCTACGAACCAGCCTGAACTGAAGTACATACCTATCACCGCCGCGAGGATCATCGACAGCGCTATGAGGGGTTTGACGGTGGGGGCCTCTATGTCTTTTGAGGAGGCGCACCTGCGCGATTTGATTACTGACCACGCGGTGTAGGATATCAATATCACCACAAGAGAGATGCCCTCGGCGGTGCCGATGGTGCCGTTGAACCCGAAGAGCAGTAGCAGGACCGTTACGGAGAGCATCACCAGATAGTCGAATCCGATCTTTCTGTTGCGGATGGGGATGGGGGAGATGACCACCACGATGGCGAGGATGCACCCGATGTTGGCGATGTTCGAGCCGATTACGTTGCCGAGCGCGATGTCGTGCGCGTTATTCAGCGCCGCGCCTATGCTAATGAACATTTCCGGTGCGGAGGTGACGTAGGCGACTACGGTGAGGCCGACCACGAGCGTGCTGATCTTGAAGTGGCGGGCGATCTGGACGCTGCCGGTCACGAGCCAGTTGCCGCAGAGTATAAGTACGCCAAGCCCCCCGGCGAGGTACATGTACGGCACGAATGGGGCGAGAGATGTTCCTGCGAATAGTTGATCCATGCCGGCCCCCTCGTGTAATATTATCCTGTATGCCCGAACCCGCCCGCGCCGCGGGACGTTTCGGATATCGTGTTATCCTCAATGAATGACACGTCCATCGCCACGCGCGCCGGGACTAACTGGGCGATGCGGTCGCCGCGTTTTATTACGAACGGGTCGTCGCCGAGGTTTACGAGTATGACCTTTACCTCGCCGCGGTAGTCGGCGTCGATCGTGCCGGGGGTATTTAGGACTGTTACGCCGTGTTTCAGCGCGAGGCCGCTGCGCGGGCGGACTTGGATTTCGAACCCTTCGGGTATGCCGAAGCAGAACCCGGTGGGGATCAGCGCCCGTTTACCGGGGGGAATCGTTACGTCGTCGTCGACGGCGGCGCAGACGTCGCACCCGCTGGAACCGGGTGTCATGCGGTTGGGGATTGACAGGCCGTCGGCGTGGGGGAGGCGTTTTATTGATATTGGTATTGGTGTCATCGTGAAAATTACCGTTTTATCGCATTGTAAAAATTACCGTTATTGTATTGTAGGGGCGCGATTTATCCGCGCCCATGTTTTACCGCACGCACACGGGCGCGATAAATCGCGCCCTTTGCCGTGCGTATCAATACAACACTATTCCAGCATTGCCTTGCGGCTCAGCTTGACCTTGCCCACCCTGTCGAACCCGATCAGCTTGACCCGCACCTTGTCGCCCACGTTCAGCACGTCTTCGACCTTGGCCACCCTCTCGTGCGCGAGCTCGGAGATGTGGATGAGGCCGTCTTTGCCGGGCAGGTACTCGGCGAACGCGCCGAAGTCTACCACGGTTTTGACGATCGCGTCGTAGACCGCGTTGAGCTCAGGCTCGGCCACGATGCCCTTGATGCGCTTGAGCGCGGCGTCGCGGGACTCGCGGTTGGAGGAGGCGATTTGGACGGTGCCGTCGTCGTCGATGGAGATCGTGGCGCCGGTGGTGTCCTGGATGTCGCGGATTACCTTGCCGCCCGGGCCGATCACCTCGCGGATTTTATCCTTGTCGATGGTGATGGAGGTGATGCGCGGCGCGTAGTTGGACATCTCCTTGCGCGCGGATGGGATGGTCTCCTCCATTATGCCGAGGATCTTGAAACGCGCGTCTTTCGCCTTGGCGAGCGCGTCGCGCATGATCTCGGGGGTAAGGCCTTTCAGCTTGATGTCCATCTGGATCGCGGTAACGCCGTCGCGCGTGCCGGCGACCTTGAAGTCCATGTCGCCTACGTGGTCTTCGGTACCGAGTATGTCGGTGAGGATCGCGACGCGGTCGCCCTCTTTGATGAGCCCCATCGCCACGCCGGCTACGTGCGTTTTGATGGGCACGCCAGCGGCCATAAGCGAGAGCGATGAGCAGCAGACCGTGGCCATAGACGAGCTGCCGTTCGACTCAAGTATCTCGGAGACGATGCGGATGGTGTAGGGGAAGCTCTTTTCGCTTGGCAGCACCGGGGCGAACGAGCGCTCGGCGAGGTGGCCGTGGCCGATCTCGCGGCGGCTCACCGACGTCATGCGCTTAACCTCGTTCACCGAGTACGGCGGGAAGTTGTAGTGCAGCATGTACGACTTGTCGTAGTTGCCCTGGAGGTTGTCTATGTGCTGTATGTCGAGCTTCGTGCCGAGCGTGGTGGCTACGAGCGACTGCGTCTCGCCGCGCGTGAAGAGCGCCGAGCCGTGCGCGCGCGGCAGGATGTCGAGGTCGCAGGTGATCTTGCGGACTTCGTCGAGCCCGCGGCCGCCGATGCGCGTGGAGGTGTTGAGGATGGTGTTGCGGATGTCCTCTTCTTCCAGATTCGAGAAGATAGACGCGATCTGCTTTTCGCAATCCGGGAACCTCTCTTTCAGCGCCTCGGTTATCTCGTCGCGCAGCGCCTTGACGGCGGGGTAGCGCTCGTGCTTTATGCCGATGAAGCTCGCATCGTGCAGCCTGCCCCCGGCCAGCTCGCGTACAGCGTTTACGAGGTCCTGGTTGACTTCGGGCACTTTGTAGGGCGCAACCTGCTTGCCGTTTGTGGCCATGAGCTGCTTTTGCAGGCCGGCCAGCTTTTTGATTTCGGTGTGGGCCAGAAGGATCGCCTCGAGGAGCTTGTCCTCGGAGAGCTCCATCGCGCCGCCCTCTACCATCATGATAGACTCTTCGGTGCCGGCGACGATCATGTCGAGGTCGCCCTCCTGCGTCTCGGTTAGCGTCGGGTAGATTTTGAGCTGCCCGTCTACGAGGCCCACGCGCACCGCGGCCACCGGCTCCTTAAACGGCATGTCGGAGAGGCACAGCGCCGTTGAGGCCGCCGTTACCGCCAGCACGTCGGGGTCGAACTTCTCGTCCGCCGAGATCACCGTGCAGACGATCTGCACCTCGCGGCGGTAGCCGTCCGGGAACATCGGGCGGATGGGGCGGTCTACGAGGCGCGCCGACAAAATTTCCTTTTCGCTCGGGCGTCCCTCGCGCTTGATGTACCCGCCCGGGATTTTCCCGGCCGCGTATGTCTTCTCGATGTACTCCACGGAGAGCGGAAAGAAATCCGACTCCGACATCTCGTTCCCGCAGCAGGCCGTCACGAGGACCATCGAGTCCCCGAGGCGGACAATCGCCGAACCGTTAGCCTGCTTCGCCATCCTGCCGGTCTCAATAGATACCTTGAGGCCGGAAACTTCTGTTTCAACCGTTGCGTAACTCATACTCTCTTCTCCTGATTTATATTTTTTCTTTTAGACACCAATGTAATGTTAAATACACGATAAATATTCTTTCGCCGGATCATAAGCGGGATCTCTTGCTTGCGGATTCAGCCGATAGAACTGCGAATACCAATACATCAATAGAACACGGGCGGGATACTGACCGGCGCCGGCCGGCACCGGTCAACTCCACACTCCAAACTCCATACTTCACACTCACCCAAACTACTTGCGGATGTTGAGCTTTTTGATGAGCTCCCTGTACCGCCCGATATCCGTGCGGCTAAGGTAGTTCAAAAGCGACCTGCGCTGGCCCACGAGCTTGAGGAGCCCGTAGCGCGTGTGGTGGTCTTTCGGGTTTGCCTTGACGTGCTCCGTCAGGTAGTTGATGCGGTCGGTTAAAAGCGCGACCTGGACATCGGTGTTCCCGGTGTCTTTTTCGGACTTGCCAAACGTCTTCGTAAGCTCATGCTTACGCTCCTTCGTTAATGCCATTTTACAGCCTCTCCTATAAAAAATATGTATTTATATTGTTAACGTCCGCCGCTATTTGGGCCTTGAGCGCGTCTTCTGCCGGAAACGCGGTGTCGGGCCTTATGTATTTATGGAGCCACAGGTATACGGATTCGCCAACTTCCGGCTCCCTTACGCTATTGTCGTACGATAAGGCGTGGAATTCAAAATGCGTGTCACGCCCTTCATACGTAGGGCAATCGCCGAAATACAGCGCACCCGGTAATTTTTTTGTTTGGGTATTGATACCGCCGCAATCCGCATTGCCGGCATCTCCCGCAATTTCAATCTCCGCCGCGTACACCCCGGACGGCGGTATCACCTTGCCGCCCCCCGGGCGCTTGAAGTTCAGGGTAGGGAAACCGATCTTCGTCCCCACCTTTACCCCTGCCGTGCGCTGCGCCAAAACAAAATAGGGACGGCCCAGCATCGCCGAGGCGTCTGTTATCCGTCCCTCACTTACCAAACCCCGGATACGGGTAGACGAAACAGGCGCCTCCCCGGCAACCTCCAAGGGTTCCGTAAGTACCATAATATGGTATTTGCCGGCAACAAAGTGTAAATTTTTCTTTCCGCCCTCCCGGCCGCGCCCTACAAGGTGCCCCTCGCCCATCACCCAGTCGGTGGCCCCAAGCCGCCCGAAAAGCACCTTTTCCACGAACTCCTCCTGGCTCATCCGCTGGAAGGCATCGTCGAAATTTATGCGAAAAACGTAGTCTACGCCCATTTTTTCGAGCAAAACGGCCTTTTCGGCGAATGGCGTGAGCAGCTTCGTGGAAAGCTCGGGATAGAGGACGGAACGGGTGTGCGGCTCGAAAGTGACCACCGCCGAGGAGTGCCCCCGACTCCGCGCGAGACCCACGGCGGAGGCTATTAGCCGGGTGTGGCCAAGGTGCACGCCGTCGAAGTTGCCTACCGTGACGACGGTCCGCAAATTAGGCGGCAGGGCGTCTTTTTCGGTGATGACCATCATAAAAACACCTTTTCGGGGTGGTATTTATCCCCGTCAACCCTCTTTAGTACCGCTGTCAGCGACCCGGCCCCGTCGAACGCTATCAATATGCTTTCCGGGCCGCCTTTGCCAACAACCGGATTCGTACTGTTGATGACGATTTTCCTGCCTTTTGATATCTCGGCTTTTTGCGCGTCATCAATAACCACCTTTTGGGGGTCATCAAACGCCGCGCCCGCATCAATAATATAATTTATGCTGTCGGATAAGTGTTGGTAATCCACCGCCATCGACAGGTCAAACCTGCCAGTCCTCGTCCGCCTCAACTTGTTGACGAACCCTTCCGCATTGACATCCGCCGCTTTGACGATATCGGCGGCCAGCGACCTGACGTACGTCCCCGACGAGCAACTGACGGTAAAATCCGCCCGCTTTTCGCTTATATCATAACCGCACATTGCCAAATCATATATGGTGATGGACCGGGATTTCATCTCCATATCAACCCCTTTGCGCGCCAATTTATAAGCCGGGGTGCCGTTGATCTTTATCGCCGAGTATTGCGGGGGGGTCTGTTCGATAGCCCCCATAAAATTTTTAAGGACACCGGCCAATCTTTCCGATGACGGGATGACGCTGCTTTCCGCTATAACATTTCCCTCCGCGTCAAGCGTGTCCGTACTTCGCCCGAACGTCACGCTGAATTCATAAATCTTAGGCTCTAACGATAAATGCTCAAGCAGCCGCGTGCAGCGCCCCAGGGCGACGACCAAGAGCCCCGAAGCCATGGGATCCAGCGTACCGGCGTGCCCTGCTTTTTTTATTTTTAATGATTTCCTGACGGCTTGGGCGGCGGAGAAAGATGATGGCCCTACAGGTTTGTCGATACATATAAATCCGTCCAAAAAATCACATCCCCAATTCTTTGGCGAGAATCCCCAGCATCTGCCCCATAGCCTGTTCGTAAGGCAATTTTATGGTACACCCTGCCGCGCAGCTGTGCCCCCCTCCGCCCGCTATCCTCTGAGCGATTCTCCCCACGTCAATCCGCCCCGTAGACCGCAAACTGATGTGCGTCTCCTCCGGCGTGTGCTTCGTCATTATCCCCACCTCCACGCCTTCTCCGGTGACTGTGTTGTCGGCCATACCCTCGGAGTCGCTGTATTTCGCGCCGATCTCGTCTAAAACAGACATAGGCATATCCAAACTGCACACTTTGCCGTTCAAATGAAATTTAAGCGTAGACCAGATGCGCGACTGCAGCATCAGCGCCTGCGGTGTGTGGCGCGAGTAGACTTTTTCGTAGATGGCGGAGTTTTCGACGCCAAGCTCAATCAGGTCGGCGCAGACACGCAGTACGCTGCTCGACGTGTTGTTGAAGCGGAAACCGCCGGTGTCGGTCATCACCGCGGCGTAGAGCGCCTCGGCTACGTGCTTGGGGATGGTGATGCCGCTCTCCCTGAAGAACGAGAATATTATCTCGCCGGTTGCCGCCGCCGACGAATCCACGAAGTTCAGTGCGCCGAAGTTCTTGTTGTCGCGGTGGTGGTCGATGTTGATCACCATCTTTGCGGCGGACTCGCACTCGTCCCACCCCAGACGGCTGATATTCGAGCAGTCGAGCACCATCAGCACATCGAATTTTTCCGCCGGTTTATTCTGCGTGATGAGGTTCGAATCCGTCAAAAACGACAATTTGTGCGGCAGCGGGTCGGAGCAGTAGCAGGCCGCGCGTTTGCCCTTGCTCTTGAGGTACCACAAAAACGCAAGCTGCGAGCCCACACAATCGCCGTCGAGGCTCTGGTGGCTCGATATCACGAACGATTCGTTCGCGTCAATCGCTTTTATTAATTCGGCCCAATCCATAATTATTGACCTGTACCTTCCTCTTGAACGCTGTTTTCCTGCCCGTTAGCCAAATCGCCCTCTATCTCCCTGAACAGCTTGTTTATGTGCTGGCCGTATTCTATCGACGTATCTATCTTAAATATCAAATGCGGGAAATTTTTGGTTACGACTCTCGACGCCACCATGCGCTGAATGAACGGCGCGGCCTTGTTGAGCGCGTCGAGCGCGTCCTGCTTCTCGGTGTCGTCGCCCATTAAGCTGACGTATACGGTCGCGTTGCGCACATCGCGCGCGAGCTTCACCTCGGTAACGGTTACGATGCCGGGGATGCGCGGGTCGCGCACCTCCTGCGAGATGACCGACCCGACCTCCCTGTGCAGCATCCCGCGCAGGCGTTCCACATGAAATTTCGGCGCTGCCATTATTGTTTCGTCAACTTCCTCGCTACTTCAATTTCCTCAAACGTAACGATGCGGTCGCCCTCCTGAAAGTCCGAGAACCTCTCGAGCATTATGCCGCACTCGTAGCCCGTCTGCACCTCACGCACGTCTTCCTGCACGCGCTTGAGGCTTGAAATCTTCGACTCTATGAGTTCCACATCGTCGCGGATAACGCGCGCCCTCGAGTTCCTGTTGAGCGTGCCGCTCTCGACCATGCAGCCGGCGATTGTGCCGATCTTCGATACCTTGAAGACCTTGCGCACCACGACCTCGGCCAGCAAGTTCTCCCTGATCTCGGGCTTGAGCATACCCTCCATAGCGTTGTGCACCGCGTCTACAGCCTCGTAGATGATGCGGTAGGTGCGGATCTCCACGCCCTCCTGCTTGGCCAAATCGCGGATCTTCGTGTTCGGGCTCAGGTGGAAGCCGATTATCAGCGCGTTCGACGCCACGCCGAGCATGATGTCGGTCTCCTTGACCGCGCCCACGCTCTTGTGTATCACGCGCACCTTGATCTCCGGCGTGCTCAGCTTCTCAAGCGATGTGGCAAGCGCCTCGACGGAACCGTCCACGTCGCCCTTGATGATGAGGTTGAGGTTCTGTACGCTGCCCGCCTTGATCTTCTCGTGCAGATTGTCGAGCGATATGGAATCGATGCGGCGCATCTCGCGCTCTTTCTGCGCGAGACGGCGGCGGGCGCTTATCTCGCGCGCCTCTTTCTCGTCGTCCATCACCCTGAATGAGTCGCCGGCCTGCGGGGTGCCGGACAGCCCGAGTATCAGCACCGGCTGGCTTGGGCCCGCGCTCTCCACTATCTGCCCGCGCTCGTTGTGCAGCTCGCGCACGCGGCCGCTGTGGATGCCCGTCACGAAAGCGTTGCCCTTTGTGAGCGTGCCGCGCTGTATGAGCACGGTGGCGATGGGGCCTTTCCCCTTGTCAAGCTCGGCCTCTATGACCACGCCGTGCGCCTTGCCCTCGGGGGTGGCCTTGAGCTCGAGTATCTCCGTCTCCAAAGCGAGCGTTTCCAACAGTTTATCTACGCCGTCGCCGGTTTTGGCCGATATCTGCACGCAAGACACCTGTCCGCCGTACTCTTCCACCAGCACATTGTAATTCGCCAGCTCGCCCTTGATCTTATCCGGGTTTGCCGTAGGTAAATCGATCTTGTTGATAGCCACGACCACCGGCACGTTCGCGGCCTTTGCGTGGTCGATCGCTTCGCGCGTCTGCGGCATAACCGCGGAGTCGGCGGCTACCACGAGCACTATAACGTCTGTAATCTGCGAGCCTCTGGCGCGCATTGCTGTGAAAGCCTCGTGGCCCGGCGTGTCTAAGAAAGTTACCGGACCGTGCTTCGTCTTCACCTCATACGCCGCGATGTGCTGCGTGATGCCGCCGGACTCGCCGGCTATGACGTTCGTCTTCCTTATATAGTCGAGGAGCGAGGTCTTGCCGTGGTCAACGTGGCCCATTACCGTTACTACCGGTGCGCGCGGGAGCAGGGCTCCTACTGCCTCTTCCGATACCTCCTCGGCCTCGTCGTCTGCGGCGTACTCGTCCATCAGGCTCGCGGTGTAGCCGAACTCGTCAACCACGATCTCAATCATCTCGAAGTCGAGCCGCTGGTTGATGGTGACGAACGCGCCCATTTCCAAACATTTTGTGATGACGTCGCTTGCCGTGACATTCATCATGTTGGCCAGCTCGTTCGGCGTGACGAACTCGGCTACTTTGAGGATTTTCTTCCCGGTATCTTCCGTGTCGTCCCGCTGGTCGGCCTCCTTTTTGTACTTCTTTTTTGTAAAGCCCGATCCGATCTTGGCCAGCGTTTTCTTTACGTTGGCCTTGAGTTCGACCTCGTTGATTTCCGGGCGCTCGTTCTTGTACTTGCCGCCCTTTTTCTTATGTTTGTCGGGCTTGCCGCCGGCCGAGGCCCTCTTGTCGGCGTCCGGGCCGCCGGCTTTTGGGGGTGGGCCGCCCCTTGTATCCGCAATGGCCGCCGCCGGCGCACTGCCTGTGCCGCCGCTTGCGCCGCCGTGATGGGGGTGGGGATGGGACTGCGAGGGCGGGAAACTGCCTTTCGCCCACGACTCCTTCTGGTGGTACTTGCGTATGTGCGGCCCCTTCTTCTGTTGCTGCCCGGAGTCGCCGCGGGGCTGCTGCCTGTCTGCCGTATGCCTCGTGTCGCTGTGGGCCGGTGCGCTCGTTTTGGCTGCCGTGGCTGCGGGCTGTCCGGACGCGCCCCTCGTGTCGGCGGCTGCCGGTGCGCTCGCCTTGACAGGGGGCGCAACCGATGCCGCCGGTGCAACGGGTGCCGGCGGGGGAGCGGGGGCGGTCGCCGCCTCAATCTCCTCCTGCGCCTTCAGCATAGTCTGCTTCTTGCGCTCAAACAGCTTCTTTATCTCCGCACGCTCAGATTCAAACTTCTCCTTGATCTGCGTGCGCAGCTCCTCATCCACAGTGCTCATGTGGCTCTTAACCGGAATACCCATGCCGCGCAGCATCTGTACCATAGACGTGCTGGACATTTTGAACTCTTCCGCGAGCTCGAAAACTTTCTTTTTCGCCATTAACTACCACCAACCTCTCAATATCAGGTATTCCAAATTCTGTTTTTGTGTGACAACAATAACACAGAGCACATGTTTTACGTTTTTTTGGTCACACCTCGCTCTTATTGGCGTTCTCTATCGCCGTTTCGGAATCGTCGTCGGTCGTAGACAAAGACCCGACCGCGTCGCTTAAAATCTCTTTATGGACAGAATCGTCGTCGCCTTCACTCTCATCCTCACCCACAGATTCGGCAATGACCTCTTTGCGGATGGCTTCAAGCGTCACCGTCAGGCCGGCATCAAGCATCTCGTCCCCGTCTTCGGCATTAATATCCGCGCTTTCGGCAGCCGTGTCGCCTCCCGGCATCTTAAGCTCGCCCGTCGGTATTGTGTCGGGCTTCTCGGCGAGCGCCGCGGCGCGCTGGTCGTCGCTCAGGCCCGCGAACTCGTCGTCGCCGAAAACGTCTATTTCACGCCCCAGCATCTTCGACGCAAGGCGGATATTCTGCCCCTCGCGCCCTATCGCCAGCGCTAACCCCTCCTCGCCTATAACTACTACTATCTTATGGTCGCCGACCGGTATGACGCGCTTCACCTCCGCCGGCGCGAACACCCTGCGCACCAAAAGCGAAAGCTCGTCGGTCCAGTTGATGATGTCGATCCTCTCGTTGGACAGCTCGCGCACGATGTTCTGTACGCGGTTGCCGCGCATGCCCACGCACGCGCCTACCGGGTCAACCCGGCTGTCGGAGGTGGTCACCGCTATCTTGGAACGGTGGCCCGGGTCGCGCACCACCTTCACTATCTTCACAGTTTTGTCGGATATCTCCGGCACCTCGCTCTCAAAGAGCCTCTCCAAAAACTCCTCGCACGTGCGGGAGATGATCACCTGCGGCCCCTTGGTGTTGCTCTTGACCTCTTTAATGCACGCGCGGATGTTCGCCCCTTGCGCGTAGCGCTCCTTGCGGATCTGCTCGCGCAGCGGCAGTATCGCCTCGGTGCGGCCAATGTCCACCAGAATGTTCCCGCGCTCCACCTGCTGCACCTTGCCCGTCACGATCTCGCCCACGCGCTCGCTGTAGTCGGAGAAGATCCGGTCGCGCTCTGCCTCCCGCACCCGCTGCACGATTACCTGCTTCGCCGTCATCACCGCCGTCCGCCCGAACTCGCTGATGGGCAGCGTGTCTACCACCACCTTGTCGCCGATGACGAGATCCGCGTCCTCCTGCCGCGCCTCCTCCAAAGAGATCTGGTACTCAGGATCTTCCACGATCTCCGCAACCACCTGACACTTGTAGACCTCAATGGTCCCCTTGTCGCGGTCAACTTTTACCTCGACGACGTCGTACGGCGTGGCCAGATACTTCTTCGCCGCCGTAGTCAGCGCGTCCTTGATAGTCTCGAGAACCAGGTCCATGCTGATGCTCTTGTCCTTGGTAACCGACCCCAGCGCGGCCACGATCTCCGCGGCCTTCACAGCTTCCTTATTCACTTTCTTCTTCATTGATACAACCCTTCCGCATCGCGTTACATATTACAAATTTATCTGAACCGGACTTCCTCCCTGCCGCTCAAAATACCGGCAAGTTGGATGTTGACCGTACCCGTACCCTTATCTTTACCCTTACCCGCACCCGTGTTGATAACCAGCACGCCGTCTGCACAGCTCACAACTTCCCCGCGCACCGTCTTCTTGCCGTTTACCGCGGCAGCAAGATGCAGCGTAACATCGCGCCCGGTGATGCGCGCAAAATCCCGCTCAACCTTTAAAGGCCGGTCTATCCCCGGCGACGACACCTCCAAATTATAAGGCTTGCCGCCGAAAAAATCAGCCTCGTCCAAAAGCTCCCCCAGCGCCACGCTCACCCGCTCGCAGTCCTCAATGGAAACCCCCCCGGCCCGGTCGATGGTCACCCGCAGCACCGACCGCGCCCCAGACCCGAAGAACCGGGCCTCAAACAGCTCAACCCCCAACTCGGCGGCTTTGCCCTCAATAAGCGGCAGCACCTGCTCAAAAGACGCCATAAAACCGCCTTCTTTATAGCAAAAACGGGCCCCAGGAGCCCGTCAAGTTAGAAACCCGAACGAAACTTAAATCTAAAACATCATTACAATATAATAGATGCGCAACCGCCATGCAAGAAGTTTTTGATATTTTTTTGGGAATTATATATTTAATTATGCACCCCCGCCCCAAAAACGCCCCAAACGACCCCAAAAACAGCGTTTTTGACCGTTTTTTATTCAACAAACGCCGGAAATTTCCCGAAACTCGATTTTATACCGACCCACCCGCCCATATCGGCAAAATTTGCCGGGTCTCCCGCGTGCCAAAGCCCGCGGTACCGCTCAAAAGATGTGCTTGCACCACCGGCGCGTTCAAACTCTTTATGGCCGACGTGGGCCTCATGTCGGCAATGGCCGGCCTCGACGTGCGCACCCTGCTCAAGGGCGACGCCCTGTTCACCGGATTCAGAGGGGCCCTCACCGAACAGTTCGTATGCCAGGAACTGCAGCTCATCAACGATATAGAAATAGCGTACTGGGCAAACGAAAACCCAGCGCGCGCCGAAATCGGCTTCATTGTACAGGCCGGAAAGCGAATTATACCCATCGAGGTAAAATCCACAACGAACCTCAAAGCCAAAAGCTTCTCGGTCTACCGGGAAAAATTCAGGCCGGCGCTGGAAATCAGAACGTCACAGACCGACTATAAACAAACAAACAACCTCCTCGACATCCCGCTATACGCAATCGGCGGGATAGGGGAGACGATTTTCAGGTAAATGGGAATTTATTGTAATCCCGGCATGGCTGTTGTCTGAACCATGATTTGCCTGATTAAAGGATTAACATGATTAAACGTCAAAAGATAACGTCAAAATCACCAATAATCCGGGTTTTGATGTTGATTTCTAATCAAGGAAATCCTTTAATCATGTAAATCAAGGTTCAGACAAAAAAGGCGGATGTGGAACAAATGTTTATTTTCACCGATAATACCCGTAGGGGCGACCGTCCCCGGTCGCCCGCAACGCATGAATTACAATATCCCGCAAAATACACCAACAATCCCACGTAGAGGCG
>WQRV01000002.1 GCA_009786575.1 Chitinispirillia bacterium
AAAACCGTTTTGTTTCCGTCAAAACCGTATATCCATCACAACGATAAACCACAATATCGCAATTCCGGCACGGGCGACCGGGGACGGTCGCCCCTACAAAACCGTATATCCATCTCACCGACAAACCCCAATTTATCGCATCCCTCTATTTCCTCAACGCCGCGCCGTGCTTCTGTTCCATTACAGAGATGATCTTCCCGCAGGCCTCGGCTACGTCGGCGTCGGTCAAAGTCTTTTCCGGGGAGCGGAATTCGATTGAGAACGCCACGCTCTTGGTTCCCGGATCCAGTTTTTCGCCGCGGTAGACGTCGAACGGGCGGACGGATTTTATCAGGGGGGAAACTTTGGAGATCTCCGTGGTGACGGTCAGGCTTTGGAGCGATTCGGGCATGACGAAGCAGAAGTCGCGCTCTAAGGCCGGGAACTTGGGCAGGGGGGCGTACTTCGGGAGCGGCTTTGGCGCGGAGAGCCATTTTGTGAGGTCTATCTCGGCGTAGTAGACCGTGCTCTTGATGCCGAAGGATTTGCAGATTTTGTCGGATATGCGCCCAACCGTCCCGTTAATGCCGCTGTGGACGGCGACCGACGCGCACTCGGAGGCGTAAAGCGGGCCGGAGGATTCCATTTTGGCGAACTTGGCCGCCCCCAGAGCGCAATGCGCCGCGAACGCTTCCAATATTCCCTTGAGGACGAAAAAGTCGCTTGGGAGAGCGGGGCTGCCCCAGGACTGCGGGAAGCAGCTGCCCTCTACGGCGATGGCCAGAATGTCCCTCTCGTCAGCAAGATTGGATTTGGGGTCGGGGCGGAATACCTTGCCGATTTCAAAGATACGGTTGTTGGCGTTTTTGCGGTTCAGGTTGTAAGCGATTGTATCTAAAAGACTTATCGCCATAGACGTGCGCATCTCGGCCATGTCGGGGTTTAGCGGGTTGAGGATTTTGACGGGTTCAATATCCGGCGTTACCAGTTTCCGCTTTGATTCGGAAACCATGCTGTTGGTCATCACCTCGTTCATCCCGAAATAGCATAGCGCGTGGCGCGCCGCGTCCCGGTTGATCTCCGCAACCGGCGGATGCCTGACGAGGTCAACATTGGCGGATGTTGATGCCGGGATGCTGTCGTAGCCGTACTGGCGGCCTACCTCCTCAATCAGGTCGGCTTCCTCCTGAATATCGTGGCGGAAGAGGGGAACTGTGCAGGTCAGCTCGTCGGCCCCCGTCTTTAAGCACTTGATTCCAAGGGATTTAAGCGAAAAAGTGATGTTCTCCGCCGGGAACTCTACGCCGATGATCTTGCCGGTGCGCGACGGGCGCAGCTTTATCACCTTGTCTTCAAACGGTTTAGGGTGTGTGTCGATCATCCCGCCGGACACGTTCCCCCCCGCAAGCTCTTCCATGAGGGATGCCGCCGTATCTATAGCGTCTACAAGGCCTTGCGCCGGATCGACCCCGCGCTCGAAGCGGTAGGAGGAATCGGTCGACAACCCTAACCTTTTCGACGTCTTACGGACGCCGCCCTGCTCGAAAAACGCGCACTCTAAAAATACGTCTTTTGTGGAATCGGTGATCTCCGACCCCGCGCCGCCCATTATCCCCGCGAGCGCGGCCGGGCGCTTGCCGTCGCATATCAGCAGGTCGTCCCCCGCGAGCTTGCGCTCAACGCCGTCGAGCGTGGTGAAGAGCGCCGCCCCAGCGCTCGAAGCGGTTTTTACGTGTATCTTCTTGTCTGATATGGAGTTATAATCGAAAGCGTGCATCGGCTGGCCGTACTGGATCAGGATGTAGTTGGTGATGTCCACCACGTTGTTGATAGGGCGTAAACCGGCTAAAGTCAAGCGCTTGCGCATCCACTCCGGCGACGGGCCTACCTTTACGTTGCGGACGAGCCTGCCGAGGTAGCGCGGACAGCGGCTATCTTGTTCAATATCAACGGATATCGCCTGCGAAACAGGGTCGGAGGCGTTCTCCTGCGGCATCTTGGCGGCGCTCTTCATAGGTATGCCGAAACGGGCGCTGACCTCCCGCGCCACGCCCAGAACGCTCAGGCAGTCGCCGCGGTTGGGGGTGATCTCAATCTCTATAACCGCGTCGTAGGGGATGTAGTCTGACAGCGGGGCGCCGATTTTCCAGTCGGCCGGCAATGACATGATCCCATCGTGGTTGTCGGAGAGCCCGAGCTCTTTCTCGGAGCAGAGCATACCGAAGGACTCAATGCCGCGGATTTTGGCTTTGCCGATCTTGAAGTCGGGGGCAATTTGGGTTCCTACGGTCGCTAAGGCTACCGTCATCCCCTCGGCCGCGTTGGGCGCGCCGCAGACGATCTGCAGCGGTTCGCCGCCGTCGCCGTCGTCTACCTTGCACAGCCCGAGCTTGTCGGCGTTGGGGTGGGGGACACGCGACAGCACGCGGGCGACCTTAACGCCCGCCGGGATTGCGATCTCGGTCACAGACGCCACCTCTATGCCAGCGCTGCCAAGCGCGTTGGCAACCTCGGAGGCGGGGGCGGTAATGTCTACAAAATCCTTCAGCCAGCTATATACGATTTTCATGTGATTGCACCTAATTTATGTATTGATAATGGTTTATCAAAACTGCCGCAAGAACCGCACGTCGTTCTCGTAGAACAGGCGGATGTCGTCAATCCCGTATTTCAGCAACGCTATGCGCTCGATCCCCATCCCGAACGCGAACCCCGAATACTTCTCCGGGTCGATCCCGCCGCTTTTGAGGACGTTGGGGTGGACCATCCCGGACCCAAGTATCTCTAACCACCCGCTGTGCTTGCAGATGCTGCACCCTTTGCCCTTGCACAGGAAGCACTCTACGTCTACCTCCACGCTCGGCTCGGTGAACGGGAAGAAGCTGGGGCGGATCTTGATTCGCGTGTTTTCGTCGAAAAACCGGCGCGAGAACGCCAGAAGCGTCCCCTTCAAATCCGAGAAACTCACGTTTTCATCCACATAAAGCCCCTCGACCTGATGGAACATGCAGTAGCTGCGCGCGCTGATTTCCTCGTTCCTGTAGACCCGGCCCGGCATAATGGCGCGGATGGGCGGTTTCTGCCCCTCCATGACTCTGATCTGCACCGGCGACGTGTGGGTGCGCAGGACGGTGTTTTCGCTCATGTAGAACGTGTCCTGCATGTCGCGGGCGGGGTGGAGCGGGGGCATGTTGAGCGCCTGGAAGTTGTAGTAGTCGCTCTCTATCTCCGGCCCGTAAGCGATTGAGAAGCCCATACTTACGAAAATGTCTACGATCTCGCGGCGTATCTTGGCCAGCGGGTGCAGGTTGCCTGCCGGGAACGGGTACCCGGGGAGCGTAGGGTCGAAGCCGGGGTCGGACGCCGCCGCGGCCTTAGACTGCCACGGGGCCTCGGCGAAGCGGTTTTCGACATCAGCGCGCAGGGCGTTGGCCGCCGCGCCGAAAGTTTTGCGCTCTTCGGGGGGCATGGAGCCGAGCGTTTTCACCAGCTCGCGGATGATGCCCTTCTTGCCCAAGTATTTGACGCGGAAATTCTCGGCGTCCTGCCCGGAGGCGATGGCGTCGAACTCGGCCGCCGCCTCTTTGCGCAGGGTTTCCAATGATTCTACAGTATTATATTCCATAAACCGGCACCGGTTACGCTCCGACCGTCTGTACGAGCTTGGTGAACGCCTCGGGCTCGTGCAGTGCGAGGTGGGCGAGCGACTTGCGGTCGAGGTCGATCCCCTTTGCCTTGAGGCCGGAGATGAACTTGCCGTAGGTCGTGCCGTTCAGCCTGGCCGCGGCGTTGATGCGCATGATCCACAGAGCGCGGAAGTTGCGCTTGTTCTGCTTGCGGTCGCGGTAGGCGTACACGCCGGCGCGGTACAGCGCGTCCTTGGCGGTGGAGATACAGCTTTTGCGCTTGCCAAAGTACCCGGAAGCCTGCGCGATAATTGCTTTGCGGCGCGCCCTCGACGCGACTCTTGTTTTTGCCCTCGGCATGGTAAACTCCTTTTATTGCGATTGTTAGATTTACGTTATTTTGGTATTGCGTACATCCTGTAATCCCGCGGGCGGCAAAATACCGCCCCTGCATGGCTCCTTTTGTTAAGTCCAGGCCGTAATCCATTGATTTATCTGTAATTAGGGCCTGTCATCAACAAAATGCCATATACTTACATCTGAATCATCAGCGCCACTTTCTTCTCGACGCCCTCGTACACCAGCGCCGACTTCCTCAGGTTGCGCTTGCGCTTCCTGTCCTTCTTGTTGAGGATGTGGCTCTTGAAAGCCTTTTTACGCTTTACGTGCCCGTTCGCAGTCGTGCTGAAACGCTTGCGGGCCGCTGACCTGCTCTTCATCTTTGGCATATTACGCTCCTTACAGTATATTGTTAATTTTTATTTTCAGTAATGCGGTTTTCTGCAGCCGGTATCGTACCCATCCTCGCCGTCTACGATCTCCGCGTCAACGCTATTGCCGAGTTTCCTGTTCATCGACAGCGTAGTCAGCGTCATCATCGCCGACGCCGCCGTCAGTATCATTGTCAAAATCGTCATCAGCGCCATCAATATCATCATAGCCGCTGCCGCCGATATCCAGAGCGCCGTCCAAATTTTTTTCCTCTTCAAGATCCGCCCCTCCCTCTTCGGCTTCCTTTTTCTTATCTAATTCATGCTTGCGCATGTATTCCTTGACTTTGGTTTTGTCGGGCACGTAGATGGACGTCATGTTCCTGCCCTCCATCTTGGCGTTTACCTCTATCTGCGCCAGGTCCGCCAAACCGGCGTCTATCCTTTCCAGCACCTGCTTGCCGAAGTCGAGGCGCGTGATCTCGCGGCCGCGGAAGACCACGGTCGCCTTCACGCGGTCGCCCTTGAGCAGGAACTTGCGGGCGTGGTCAAGCTTGAAATCGAAGTCGTGGTCGTCGGTCTTCGGGTGCAGCTTGATCTCCTTGAGATGCATCACGTGCTGCTTCTTCTTGGCCTCCTTCTGCTTTTTCGATTTCTCGTACTTGAACTTGCCATAGTTCATAATCCTGCACACGGGCGGGTCGGCGCTGGGCGCCACCTCCACCAAATCAAGGCCGTAACCATCGGCGCGGGCGATTGCCTCGGCGATGGGAATGATGCCCCACGGCGTACCGTCGGGCAAGACCACTCGTACACGCGGAACGCGGATCTCTGTGTTGATGCGCGTGCCGTCGTCCCTTCTGGGCGGTGTGCGGAACTTGTTGATACCCTACCTCCTGCTTGTTAATATGTTGCGCCCAAACAAGCGGACAGCCGCCACCGGCCGCCCCTGCAGGCATTATTTCATTATAAAGAGACTACATTAATACCCGGTACCGACTGCCTGAGCACCGCGTCGATAAACTCCTGTAGCGCCTTTGCCCCCAAATCGCCCTTCGAGTGCTGACGGACCGATACCGTGCCCGCGCCGCGCTCCTTCTCGCCCACGACCAGCATAAACGGCACTTTCCCCGTCTCGCCCTCGCGGATCTTGTAGCCCACTTTTTCATTGCGCTCGTCTATCTCAGCCCGTATCCCCGCCTCCCGCAGCTTCGCGTAGACATCCCTCGCGTAGTCAAAATAGTTCTCGGAGATGGGCAGCACCCGGCACTGGACGGGGGAGAGCCAAAGAGGTAGCGCCCCGCCGTAGTTCTCCAAAAGTATCCCGATGAACCGCTCCATAGACCCCAATAACGCACGGTGGATCATCACGGGCCGCTGCTTGGACCCGTCTGCCGCCGCGTACTCGATGTCAAGCCGCTCCGGCATGCTGAAATCCAACTGTATCGTCCCGCACTGCCAGCTGCGCTTGAGCACGTCCTTAATATGGAAATCGATCTTCGGCCCGTAAAACGCCCCATCTCCCGGATTAAGCTGATATTTGATATTCTGATGCTCGAGCACGTTCTTCAGCGCCGTCTCCGCCTTGTCCCATATTTCCTCGGAACCTATATACTTTTCGGGGCGCGTGGACAGCTCTATCTTGTAATCCTCAAACCCGAAGGTCTTGTAAATAAAGGTGATAAAGGCGATCACCTTAGTGATTTCTTCCTCGATCTGCTCGGGCAGGCAGAAGATGTGCGCGTCGTCCTGCGTGAACTGCCTCACCCTGAACAGCCCATGCAAGGCGCTGGATTTTTCGTGGCGGTGGACAAGCCCGAACTCGCAATATTTGAGCGGCAGCTCGCGGTACGAGTGGGGGACGGTTTTGAAGACGAGCAGCCCGCCCGGGCAGTTCATGGGCTTTACGGCGCAGACGGTTTCGTCTATCTGCGTAAAGTACATGTTCTCCTTGTACTTGTCCCAGTGCCCGCTCTTGTGCCAAAGCTCCTCATTAAGAATAACCGGCGTCCTTATTTCGTCGTACCCCGCCTTGATGTGCTCGCGGCGGCAGAAGTCCATTACTATATTATATAGGACCATCCCCTTGGGGTGCCAGAACGGGAAACCAGCGCCCTCCTGATGGAACGAGAAGAGCTCAAGCTCTTTGCCTAACTTGCGGTGGTCCCTCTTCTGGGCCTCCTCAAGCAGGGTGAGGTGCTCGTCGAGCATGGACTGCTTGGGGAAGGAGATGCCGTAGATGCGCTGCAGCATGGGGTTCTTCTCGCTCCCGCGCCAATACGCCCCGGCTATGCTCAATAATTTGAACGCCTTGATGACCCCGGTATGGGGTACGTGGGGGCCGCGGCACAGGTCGAGCCAGTCGTCGCCCTGCTTGTACAGGCTGGGATTGCCCTCAATATCCTCCAAAAGCTCAACCTTGTAAGTCTCATTTTTATCCGCGAACATCTTCCGGGCTTCATCAATCCCGATATCGACCCGGCAGAACGGCGCCTTTGCCTCGACTATCTCCCGTACCCTCTTCTCAATCGCGGCGAGGTCTTCCGGGGTGAACGGCTTGTCCGTATCGAAATCGTAGTAAAACCCGCCCTCAATGGCCGGCCCGATGGCGATTTTGGCCCCCGGCAGCAGTTCCTGCACCGCCTGGGCCATTATATGGGACGATGAGTGCCAGAACACGGCCTTGCCCTCGGGGTCGTCGAAGGTCAGTATGGCGATATTGTCATCATCATTAAGGATAGACGACAAATCCCGCAGCTGCCCGTTGACCTTGCAGGCGACGGCGGCCTTGGCAAGGCGCGGGCTTATCGCGTTGGCGGCGTCCATGGCGGACGAGCCGTCGGCGATCGGAAGGGCTTTTCCGTCCGGCAGAATGATGTTCATAATTTTTCTTCCCAACATCAACAACGTAACATAGATTCTTCGATTAGATGATGTGTCCGGCCCCCGTCTGTCCGAAGACATCACGGTTGCCGCGCGGTCGCCGGACAGACGGAGCCGGGCGCATCATCTAATCGTGCCTTCAATAACGCGGATGACATACATAATCACCGCAAAAAATTAACAATCCCCTATTTCGTGTAAACGCAAGCGCCAAAAGCCGCTTGCGTGCCCCGGGGTAAGAGGTGAACCGAGGTGGCATGCCGGAAATGGGCGTTACTAGATTCGAACTAGTGACCCCTACCATGTCAAGGTAGTACTCTAACCAACTGAGCTAAACGCCCAAACGTAACACAAAAATAATAAATGTTTGCGCGAAATGCAAGATTTTTCTAAATTATTTTTTGGCGATGATTCCCAGCACCTTGTCCCGCAGGACGTCCATGTCTATCGGCTTCCCCACGTGGTCGTCCATCCCGGCCTCGAAGCAGCGGTCGATGTCCTCCTTGAAGACGTTGGCGGTCATGGCGATTATCGGCACTTTCCGCCCCCAATCCGATACGTCGGCCCTTATCCCCCGCGATGCCTCGTAGCCGTCCATCACCGGCATCTGTATGTCCATCAGCACCAAACCGTAGGCTTCCGGGCTCTTGGCGAACATCCGCAGCGCGATCTCGCCGTTTTCGGCGGCGTCGAAGGCGATCCCCGACCCCTCGAAGTACATCGTCACGAGTTCCCGGTTTACCTCCACGTCCTCTACGAGAAGTACCCGCCGCTCCCCGCGCTTTACCTCCTCCGGCACCATGCTCCAATCGTTCCTCCGCCGGATGCCGGGTTTGCCGCTGACGACGACGTATGCTCCGGTGCCGTCGTCGATCCCGTCCACGGCGTTGCCGGCGTGCGCGTCGGCCTCAACGGCGCTTATCCCCCGCATGCTGTCCAATATCCCGCCCACGTCTACCCGCCGGCTGTCCGACTTCTCCTTGCGCAGCCGCACCGTAAACGCGAAGCTCGCCCCCTTGCCCGGCTCCGACTCTACCCAGATCCGCCCGTCCATCATCTCGACGAGCCTCTTCGATATGGCCAGCCCAAGCCCCGTGCCCCCAAACCGCCGCGCCACGCTGCCGCCGCCCTGCTCAAACGAATTGAAGAGCCGCGCCTGCTGCACCGCCGATATCCCCGGCCCGCTGTCCTCCACCTCGAACTGCAGGGCGCATGCCTCGCTGTCCTCCTCCAAATTCCGCACGCTCAGCGCGACCCGCCCGCCCTCCGGCGTGAACTTCTCGGCATTAGACAGCAGGTTGACGATAATCTGGCTGAGGCGCACATCGTCCCCTATAAGAAAAGCCGGGATGTCGTCAATATTGACCACGAAGTCCCGCCGCAAACTTCCCATCCGCCAATCGAGCATGTTCAAAACCTTGCGGATCATATCTCCAATGTCAAAAGGCTCCATGGCCAGTTCGACCTTGTTGGCTTCGATCTTGGAGATATCCAGAATATCATTGACAACATTAAGCAGGTGCCGTGAGGCCCCGTCGATCTTCTGCAGGCACTCCCCGCGCCGGCGGTGGTCGCTGGTCGAGAGGGCGATACCCGTCATGCCGATGATTGCGTTCATGGGTGTGCGGATTTCGTGCGACATCCGCGACAAAAAATCGCTTTTCGCCTGGTTTGCCCGCTCGGCGGCTTCCTTGGCCGCTATAAGTTCACGGCACCCTCGCGCGCCGTTGAGCAAATGGCACACGGTAGCTTTGCCGCCAAGCAGACTGTTAATCCCCCACCGGGCAACACCGGAAGAGAGGCTCCCACGCAGCCCGCCAACCAAAATACCAGCGCTAACCAATGCCCCGCCGGAAAATGCTGCCCCGCAGGCCAGCCAGATAGAAAGTTGTTCCCCCATATAACATATATACGATAAAAAACGCGAAAAATTCAATTTTTTTTACATAAAAATTTACACAATTCTAAAAATCCTATATAATTATAGGAATAAAATGTAAGCAAATTCATACCCGCCGCGGGTAGATTTTTGGGGAATTACAACCGACCGTGAGTGGGAAGGATATCCTGATGGCGGGCAAAAAAACGGCGCATGGGCAGTACGGGAAATTTTTTGCCGATGGGGGTTATGGTACATGGCGGCGGATCAATACAGATTTTTTTTATTTTGATTTTGGATATACCATGTAGTATATTTATAAGATTCGCCATTTTAAACGTACAGGGACAAAAAACGACATGCCCATTAGCTCAATGACAGGCTTCGGCCTGGCCGAGTCCGCCGCCCCCTCCGGGAACTACCGGGTGGAGATACGTGGCGTCAACAACCGTTATCAGGACGTACAGATACGGCTTCCCAAGTTTGCGATGAACCTTGAGGCCAAGGTGAAAAAAGAGCTCTCCGCAATCATCTCGCGCGGGAGCATCAGCGTCTTCATATCCTGCGACAGGGGGGAGGTAAGCGATGTTAAGCTCACCTGGGACAAGTCTGTTGTTGATAATTACTTACGGATATTTAACGAAGTAAAGGATGAATATGGGCTGGCCGGTGAGATCCGGCTTGCCGACCTGCTCCGCTACAGCGATTTCATAAGGAGCGAGTCGGTAGCGTACAGCGAGGATGCGCTGTGGAAGCACATGCGCCCGGCGGTCGCCGCTGCGGTAAAAGCCTTCCAGGAGTCGCGGGAGGTAGAGGGGGCGCAGTTAGTCAAAGAACTCAGAAAAATCCTTAAGGACATAACCAAGACCCTGCAGCAGATAGAGAAGCGCGTTCCGGAGCGCGTCAAGGAGTACAGCGCGGCCCTTTCGGCCCGGGTAGATAAGCTGATAGCCGCCCAGCCCGACCCGCAGCGCATCGCCACGGAGGTCGCCATGATGGCCGAGCGCCTCGACATCACTGAGGAGATAACCCGCCTGCGGGCCCACATCGAAAAATTCAGCGCGGATTTTGACAGTGATGAGCCGGTAGGCAAGAGGATGGGATTTTTGCTGCAGGAGATGAACAGAGAGGCTAATACGATAGGGTCGAAGGCGAATGATACGGAAATCGCTCATAAAGCCGTTGTCCTGAAGGAAAATATTGAAAAGATCAGGGAACAGATTCAGAATATCGAGTAATATGTTGTATTGATACGATAATACAGATTACGCTGCTGAATATTATATCTGCGCCGCCGGGCGGCATCACGGCTGTCGTGAAGCCGTACAGCGGTACGGTATAATATTTAACCGCGTCTTCAATAATCATTCAAAATAGGAGGTTTAAAATGTCCGATTTGTATGAGCTTGAGCTCGAAACGCTTGAAAAAAAGGGCGTGAGCCGTTACAAAGCTGTCCTCATGGCGTCTCAGGAGGCCCGCTACATCAACTCCCAGATCCGCGTGGGCAACCTCACCACGAAGGATAAGCCTACCACGCTCGCGCTGAAGAAGCTGTTTGAGGGCAGGGTCGTTGAGGACCTGGAAGAGCAGAACATCTGAGGCGGCAGCGCGTGAGCGGAGGCCGCAGGGTATTGGTGGGGATAACGGGGGGGATCGCGGCTTACAAGGTCCCCCTTCTTGTCCGTCTATTGCGCAAAAACGGGTGCGAGGTCAAGGTTGTGATGACCGCGGCCGCCGGGCCGCTTGTTGGGGCTGAGGCGCTAAGGGTTCTATCCGGTAATCCGGTTTATCTCGACGGGGTTGAAAATCAGTACGATATGGGGCATATTCGCCTTTCGGAATGGGCTGATGTGTTCCTGATCTGTCCCGCGACTGCCAACACCATTGCTAAGATTGCGTGCGGTATTGCTGATAATTTGCTGACAACGCTTGCGTTGTCGGTTCCCGAAAGAAAGATCGTTGTGGCCCCGGCGATGAACTGCGTCATGTGGGCGAATGCGGCGACGCAGGCAAATATCGGGAAGCTGCGGGACAGGGGGGTCGCGGTCCTGCCGGTTGAAGATGGTGAGCTTGCTTGCGGGGTCTGCGGCCCGGGGCGGATGCTTGGGATTGATAAGATAGCGGAACTGGTGGTGTCGTTTCCTAACGGGGATCAGCCGTTGCCGGTTGATAATCCGCCGGCTGGAGTTGTTGGCGGGCCGTTACCCGTTGATAAATCCGCCTCCCGGCCGCTTATGGGTAAGGCGGTGCTGATATCTTCCGGCCCTACAGAGGAGCCGATCGACCCGGTGCGGGTAATCACCAACCGGTCGTCCGGGAAGATGGGCGCGGCGCTCGCTAAAGCCGCATTGGCGATGGGGGCGCGTGTTACCGTGGTTTCCGGCCCGGCGCCGGCGCCGCTTCCGGCTGGGGCGGATGCGGTCTATGTAAGGACCGCGGCGGAGATGGAAGCGGAGATGGTGAAAAGGTTTGGGGATGTTGATATCTGCATAATGGCCGCGGCTGTCAGCGACTATCGCCCCGCAAGCCCTTCGGAAACGAAAATACACCGGTCGGATAGTGATAATTTGACGATAGAGCTCGTACCAAACCCCGACATAGCGGCCAAACTCGGCGCGGCTAAGTCTAACCAGTGCCTTGTTGGCTTTTCGCTTGAGAGCGGAGATGGCATTGGGCGGGCTGAAGATAAGATGGCGAAGAAGAATTGCGATATGATGGTCTATAATAAGGTAGATGTGGCGCTTGGCGGGGACAGTACAGGCTTTACGATTTTGTTTGGGGACGGGCGCAGGGAGGTTTTTCCGGTGATGGGCAAGACGGAGGCGGCGCGGGTTATCATCACCAATATCGCCGGCCGCATTGCGGGCGGGCGCGGTTCATCCATAAGATCGGACTATTAGTTGATTATGGCTGATAAAACGCAAAATCTTCTGGTTTCGTACCTAAAGTATCAGCGCGATATTGGCGTGGACGATATTGTTTTCGGGGCGGGGTCGGAGATCAGGAAAATTTTATCCGGGGCCGCGGCTAAACCTAATAGCGCCGGATCTTACGATTCGCGCGGGACCTCCGCGCCGGGGCCAATACCGGAGCCGGGATTCACGCCGCCGGTTAGGCAGCCGCCGGGTTCCGTTCCCCCGCCGTATCTAACCGATAGAACGTATGAAAAACAAGCACCTTGCGGCACGGATTCTTTCTCGAAACTGTCAAAAATCAGGCTGGTAGACCCCGGCGCTTCGAAATTTGAGCGCAAGCCAATCACGTCCCGTCCCGTCACTCAGACGGCCAAACGGGAGACGCTTGCGGAGTTGTATCGCGAGGTTATAAAATGCGACAGGTGCGAGGCGGCGCACAAACGGTCCAAGGTGGTTTTCGGTTCCGGCAGCGCCGACGGGCGCCTCTTTGTTATCGGCTACGCTCCAGATGCCGGCGACGACAGCGCCGGGCTCCCTTTTCAGGGGGCGGACGGCGAGCTTTTCGAGAAAATACTCGGGAAAATGGGGCTCGACCGGAAGGAGGGGGTTTTCGCGTCGTACATCCAGAAGTGCCGCGGCGGCGGGTTTGACCGGGAGCACGCCGGGGTGTGCCGGGAGATTCTGGACAGGCAGATAGAGATCATCGCTCCCAAGTCTATCTTAATCTTTGGCCAGCCGGCGGCGAATTTTTTGTTTGGGAATGACGACGGCATTGAACAGTTGCGCGCCATTAACCATATTTATAAAGGGGTGCCGGCTGTGGTAACCTACAGCCTCTCGCTCATGTCCAAGGAGACGCAGTACCGGTTTGGGGCGTGGGACGACATGAAGAAGATTATCGGTATGATAGGGTGATATGCAGACGAAAAAAATAAAAAAAACCGCGGAACCCGCCGCCGGCGCCGACCGCGTCCCGCCCCAGTCGCTGGACGCCGAGCGTACTATCCTCGGGTCTATGCTGATAGACGATGTTGCCGTCGATGTTGCCATTGAGTTCCTGAGCGAGGACAATTTTTACTCTGACGCGCACTCAAAGATATTTATCTGCATGCGGGAGTTGTCGGAGGTGGGCACCCCTGTAGACATCATAACCGTATCCGAGAAGCTGCGCCGTAAGGAATGGATTGAGGCGGTGGGTACGGAGGCGTATCTGGCCGAGCTTGCGGAGAGCGTGGCCACATCGGGCAACGTGCAGTACTACGCGTCTATTGTGCGGGAGAAGTCGGTGCTGCGGCAGCTTATCAACGCGGCCGGGGAGATCACCACCGAGTGTTTTTCCGGCGACCGCGAGACGCAGGATGTCCTTGACGACGCCGAGAGGAAGATTTTCGGTATTGCCGAATCGCGGATAAAGAACAAGTTTGAATCCATCGGCCAGATTTTACCGCAGACATGGAAGGTAATTGAGAGTTACGCCAACCCCGACGCGCAGTTGGGCGTGCCTACCGGCTTTACCGATCTTGACCGGCTGACGACGGGGCTTCACCGCGGCGATTTGGTGGTTGTGGGCGGCCGCCCCTCTATGGGCAAGACCGCGTTTTGCCTTGCGGTAGCGCTTAACGCCGCTGTCCGCGCGAAGCGCAGTACGGCTATCTTTTCGCTTGAAATGACCAAGGATTCGCTTGTGCAGAGGATGCTCTGCTCGGAGGCTAAGGTGAATATGCACCATCTGCGCAGCGGTACGCTCCCCTCCACCGACCACGGGAGGCTGGGCACCGCCGCCGGGCCGCTTTACGAGGCGCCTATCTATATAGACGACACGCCGGGCATAAATGTGCTGGAGCTTCGAGCCAAGGCGCGGCGGCTCAAGGCGCAATACGGCCTCGACCTCATCATAGTTGACTATCTGCAGCTCATGACTCCGCACGTTAAGTCAGAGAGCACACAGCAGGACATATCGCTCATAAGCCGTTCGCTCAAGGCCGTGGCCAGGGAGCTTGAAGTGCCGCTTATCGCCCTGTCGCAGCTGTCGCGCTCGGTCGAGTCGCGCCCCGACAAGCGCCCGCTGCTCTCGGACCTGCGGGACTCGGGTGCCATAGAGCAGGACGCCGACGTAGTCATGTTCGTCTACCGCGAAGAGAAGTACAAGCCGGACGATCCCGCGCTCGAGGGCAAGGCGGAGATAATAGTAGGGAAGCAGAGGAACGGGCCCGTAGGCAAGGTGGAGGTCGCGTTCGTCAAGAAATACGCCGGTTTTGAGAATCTGGCCGCTCACGCCGGCATGCCCCCCGACCTGCCGGAGGACTTCTCATCGTGACAGCGCTGCTACGCCCCATCGCATTCATCGGCCGGACCGTGATCGCTCAGCTTGGCAAGGTCCGCGACTTTATCCTCGGCACGCGCGAGTACGGCGAGCTCGGCTTCAGGACGTTCTCGAAAATGCCGCTTGCGGTGAAAAATGTTGATATAACCACGAGTCACATGTATACTTTAGGTATAGAGTCTATTCCGCTCGTAACGATGATCGCGATTTTTTTGGGATCCGCGACGGTTACTCAGGCGGTGTACCAGATGTCGGGGATGATCCCGCTGCGCTACCTCGGCGCGCTTGTCTGCAAGACGACAATAACGGAGCTCGCGCCGGTGATAACGAGCATGGTCTTCGCGGGCCGTGTGGCCACGGGCATTGCCGCCGAGATAGCCTCCATGAAGGGCAGTGAACAGCTGGACGCGATGGCGGTGCTGCGGCTCGACCCTATAAGGTACCTGATCGTACCGAAGGCGATAGCCTGCATAGTGATGCTGCCGGTGCTGGCGGTGTGGGCGATACTGATGAGCTTCGTG
The DNA here is from genome assembly GCA_009786575.1 of Chitinispirillia bacterium. Classification (GTDB taxonomy): domain Bacteria; phylum Fibrobacterota; class Chitinivibrionia; order Chitinivibrionales; family Chitinispirillaceae; genus GUT77. The sequence goes on from WQRV01000002.1 coordinate 14,838, forward strand.
GGCGCGGCGGTGACGGTAGCGATATCGGTCGACATGACGATGCACACCTACCTTTCGGGGATGAAACTGTTTTTCAATCCCAACGATGTCTATATGAGTGTAGGGAAGACGGCGATATTCGGCGCGATAGTGGCAATCACCGGTGCGTACTTCGGCTTCAAGGCCAAGGGCGGCGCCGAGGGCGTAGGCAACGCGACGACGAAAGCGGTAGTTACGTCGGCGGTGCTGATACTGATATTCGATTTTGTAGTAGCGGTGATGGTAATGTAAATTCAGAGTTTGGAGTGTGGAGTTTGGAATGTGGGGTTAATGAAAAAACTCCAAACTTCACACTCAAAACTCCACACTCCAAACTATAACAGGCGGTCGGCGATGTTATTAGAGGTAAGGCATCTAAAAAAGCGTTTCGGCAATCAGGTTGTCCTCGACGACATCAACATTAACCTTGACCGCGGCCAGGTACTTTGTGTCCTCGGCCAGTCGGGCAGCGGCAAGACTGTCCTCTTCCGCCACATTATAGGGCTTTTGTTCCCGGACGGCGGCGAGATACGGCTCGACGGCCAGGTGGTCTCTACGCCCACAACGAAACCAGCAGATTTTGAAAAGCACCGCAAGCGCTTCGGCATCCTCTTTCAGGGCGCCGCGCTCTTCGACTCCATGGATGTGGGCGAGAACCTCGCGTTCCCGCTGCGCGAGCACACTCACCTCACCACGAAGGAAATAAGTAAAACCATAGGCGAGGCGCTTGAGATGGTTGGGCTGCGTGAGGAGTTCAAGAGCAAGATGCCCTCGGAGCTATCCGGCGGCATGCGCAGCCGCGTGGGGCTGGCGCGGGCGATAGTTATGAAGCCTGAGATAATGCTCTACGACGAGCCAACATCCGCGCTCGACCCCATAATGACCGATAAGATCAATGACCTGATAATGTCGCTTCGGGACCGGCTCAAGATGACATCTATAGTGATCTCACACGACATAGGCTCCGCGTACAAGGTTGCCGACAAGATAGCGATGATCCACGAAGGCAAGATAATCTTCGACGGCACACCGCCGGAGATCCGCAGCTCGCGCAATCTTTACGTACAGCAGTTCCTGCGCGGCTACCGCGAAAAGTTCTACGCCTTCAGCGAGGAGGAGAAGTACGCGAATCCGGTAGATATAAGCAAGATAAAACCTGCCCGGCCGCCAAAAAAGGGCGCGGCGCAGCAGAACGCGCCGCTGTCTGTTCCTATAGACATAGCGAACAAAAAATTCGAAATGCCGGTGCGCGCGCGTACCGGTGAGCCGCCAAGGTAATTTTTTCACGCGCCCGAAGGGGGTGCGAAGGATGTTGTAATGGTTGACAAATGCGACATTGGCGTGATTGGCCTTGCGGTAATGGGGCAAAATCTTATCCTCAATATCAACGATAAAGGCTTCTCCGCGGCAATATACAATGAAACGGAAAAGGTAGACGATTTTCTGAATGGCGCCGCCGCCGGGCGCGGCGGTATTATCGCTACACACACGTTAGATGAATTTTGCGGACGGCTCTCTCGCCCCAGAAAAATATTACTGTTGGTCAGGGCCGGGGAACTTGTAGATGATTTCATTGAATCGCTGCTGCCGTTATTGGACCCGGGCGACTGTGTGATAGACTGCGGCAACAGTTTTTTTAAGGATACGGCCCGCCGCTGTCAATACCTTAATGATAATGGAATTATTTTTTGCGGCGCGGGGATTTCCGGCGGTGAAGATGGGGCGCGGCGCGGGCCGTCTCTCATGCCCGGCGGGGATAAGCGCGCGTGGCCGCTTGTCAGGGAAATTTTTCAATCCATTTGCGCGAAAACCCCGGCAGGAGAGCCGTGCTGCGGGTGGGTAGGGAATGACGGTGCGGGGCATTTCGTCAAAATGATCCATAATGGGATTGAATATGGCGATATGCAGCTTATCAGCGAGGCGTACTCGTTATTGAAAACCGTTTCGGGGATGAGCCATGACGATATGGCGGATCTGTTTGACAAGTGGAACAAGACTGAACTTGACAGCTATCTGATACATATCACCGGTGATATTTTGAGATATAAGGATGACGGCGGCCATCCGTTAGTAGAAAAAATATTGGACTGCGCGGGGCAGAAGGGGACGGGCAAGTGGATGTCTTCCAGTTCATTAGAATCAGGCTCGCCAACGACGCTTGTGACTGAATCAGTTTACGCGAGGATGCTGTCGGCTATGGTTGATGAAAGGTGGAAGGCGTCATCTATATATAAAGATGAATGGTTGTCGTCACCGCAGTTTCTGTCCACACTCTCGATGATGCTGAAGCCGGAGGATATAAGGAAAGCGTTATTGGCCTCAAAAATTATCTCTTACGCGCAGGGATTTATGCTGATGTCGTCAGCCTCAAAAGAGTACTCCTGGAATCTCGACCTTGGGAGCATCGCCTTATTATGGCGTAGCGGGTGCATTATTCGCAGCGTTTTTCTTGATGATATTAAAAGCGCATACCGTAAGGACCCGTTGCTGCAAAATTTGTTGTTTGATGATTATTTCCGCAGGTTGATTACTTCGTGTCAGTCATCATGGAGAAGCGTTGTATCAACAGCCGCCACCGCCGGCATCCCCGTGCCTGCCCTTTCGGGTGCGCTCAGTTTTTTCGATTCGTACAGGTGCGGTAAATCTGCCGCAAATCTCATTTCGGCCCAGCGGGACTATTTCGGCGCGCATACGTACGAGCGCGCAGATTGCCCCCGGGGACAATTTTTTCACACTAACTGGACGGGAGGCGGCGCCGGCGCAGCGCCGAACCCGTATACGGCATAAATTTTATGAAAAACACAATAATCCGTTTTGTATCCATGCTGGCGATACCCATATTGCTGCTCCTCTATTTCACATTCTTCAAACATAACGCGGCCGACCCGCCGGGGCAGAAGCTGCCGAAGTTTCCGCCGCAGAGGATAATATCGTTCGCGCCGAGCGCCACCGAGATACTGTTTGAGCTTGGGCAGGGCGATAATGTTGTGGGCGTAACGCAGTTCTGCTCCTATCCTCCGGCTGCAGCCGAAAAGGAGAAGATAGGCGGGCACGTAGACCACAACTACGAGGCGATACTGAGGCTCAAGCCGGATTTCGCCGTTATTCTCAGGGAACAGGTAGATATAAAGCCGTTTTTGGAAAAACACTCGATCCTCTATGCCGCCATAGGGAGCGAGTCGATAGGCGAGATCATCGACGCGGTACAACTGGTATCCAGAGCGTGTTTCTCCGTCAGAAAAGGCGATTCCCTCGCGCAAAGTTTGCGTAATCAGCTGTTTGGGCCTGTAACCGGCGCAGACGTCAAACGTCCTAAAGCTCTGTTCTGCGTGAGCCGCGACGACATCCGCAGCGGTACAGTCAGCAAAGTTTTCGCGGCTGGGGCGTCGTCGTTCTATAGCGAACTGATAGGCGCGGCCGGAGGAGTCAACATTCTGGGCGATGTAAATCAGCCGTACCCGGCGGTAAGCGCGGAAGCGGTAGTCAGGCTCAATCCCGATATCATCATAGACATATCGTCATCATATCTCAAGCCAACGCCGGAAGCGGTGTGCAGGGATTGGAAATCGCTTAAAAGTGTCAACGCGGTTAATGCAGGCAGGGTGTACTGCCTCTCCGGTGATTATTTGATGATTCCCGGGCCGAGGGTTGGGCTGATACTTGAGGATTTAAAGAGGATCATACAGGACGTACAATGACAAGGCTTGAAGCGAAAAACATCTCTTTCTCGTATAATGGCAAACCCGTCATAGCAGATATCAATTTCACAGCGAACCAAGGAGAGGCGTGGGCGATCATCGGGCGCAACGGAGCTGGAAAATCCACGCTGCTTAAATGCCTGTGCGGATTGCTCCGTTGTCATCAGGGAACCGTATCGGTCAATAATATACACATCGTCAAATTGACTCCGCGTGAAACTGCGGTGCAAATCGCCTACGTGCCGCAAGGCACAAACCGCCCCGTTCCCCCGTTTACCGTACGTGAATATGTATTGATGGCGCGGTACCCGTATACGAAGATGGGGGAGATGTCTTCACGAAAAGATAATAACGCCGTTGATGAGGCGCTGGCGCTGACGGATACGGAACATCTCGCCGGCCGGATGATGGGCGCGCTTTCCGGCGGAGAGTTCCAATCTGCCCTTATAGCCGGAGCGGCCGCGCAGGAAACGCCAATTTTACTCCTCGACGAGCCGACAGCGCACCTCGACCCCCGCCATCAGGAAGAGATCCGCCGTATGATAGTACGTTTGCACGAACGGCGTGGGACAACGGTAATCACGGTTACGCACGATGTCAATTTCGCGCTGGCGGCGCATAACAATATTTTAGCGTTGATTGGCGGACGGGTATTTTTCCGCGGGACAAAGGATTCGTTTTGCGGAGGTGCCGCGGATAATTTGCCGAAGATATTTTCTGCGGGATTCAGCGAGGCCGTTTGTCCAGATAAAACAAAATTTTTCTTTGTAACCGGCAGATCAGCATCTTCTATCGACGGGATTCTGCCGGCTGCCGTGCCTGAAGATGAAAACACTCCCCTTAAAACGGAGGAATCTTTATGAGGCTCGGATGGCCCGGCGTATCAATATTGTTCGCGTTATCAATAATATCCCTCGCGGTACTGCCGTTTATTGGTATGGAGACAATCGGTATCACCCAAATTTCCGGCGATGATTTACAGAGGGAAATCTTCTTTTCGATACGCCTGCCCCGCGTATTAACGGCATTCACCGCCGGCGCGGCCCTTGCGCTCTGCGGCCTCGTTTTCCAGGGCGTTCTCAGAAACCCACTGGCCGATCCCTTTACATTGGGAGTTGCGAGCGGCGCTTCCTGCGGCGCGGCGCTGATGATCTTGACGGGCGCTGCCGGTGTGATTTCCGGGATCCCGGTCACCGTATTCGGCGCACTCTGCGGCGCGGCGCTCTCATTTTTATTGGTGATGGCGTTCTCCGGCGCGGTACGTACCGTATCCTCAAACGGCATACTGCTGGTGGGGATCGCCGTCAGTTTCTTCTTCTCCAGCGTGCTTATGTTCTCACAGTATATCAGCAGCATGCGGGACTCGTTTCGGATAGTGCGCTGGCTTATGGGCGGTGTGGAAGTGTTCGGCTATGGCCCGCTGTTTACGATGCTGCCGTTTGTTATTACCGGCGTGATATTGATAATTGCGAACATCGCCGCGCTGGACCACTTCCTGACGGGCGACGACATAGCCCAAACCCGCGGTGTCCGCGTCCGCTTCTCGCGCATACTGCTTTTGGGCGCCGCATCGCTTATGGTAGGCGGGATAGTTTCTGTCTGCGGGCCTATTGGTTTTGTCGGCCTGATGATTCCGCACTTTTGCCGCCCGGTCTTCGGGGCGGGCCACAAAATATTACTGCCCGCCTGTCTGCTGGCAGGAGGTATTTTTCTCACGTTGTGCGACACATTTGCCAGAACACTCATAGCCCCCGCAGAAATTCCAGTTGGCGTAATTACCGCGCTTTTGGGCGCCCCGTTTCTTCTATGGGTGCTGATTCGTCAGGAAAGCCGCTGACTGGCATTCCCCTTTTTTTTGATACCCGCGCTAATTTTACCTGCTCAAAACGCCGCCAAAAAACTATATTATAGAAAATAACCGTCCAGAAAAGAGCCGCCATGCTGCAAATCTACACAGGAAACGGAAAAGGCAAGACTACTGCCGCGCTCGGCCTCTCCCTGCGCGCCGCCGGGGCTGGATTCCGCGTATTCTTCGCCCAAATGATGAAAAACACGCATACCTCCGAACTCGAATCGCTTAAACTGCTTGGTGACAGGATCACCGTAAAACGGTTCGGGACCGGGGAGTTTATAGTCGAAACCCCAACAGTAAAGGACTTCGAGTGCGCCGAACAGGCATTCGCGGCTATCGAGGAAGCGGCCCTGTCGGGGCAGTTCCAGATGGTTGTCGCCGACGAAATGTGCACCGCGCTCTACTATGAACTGATCAACAGGGATAACCTCCTCCTCCTCATAAAAAACTGCCCCCCAACCACGGAACTGATCTTCACCGGCCGCTATGCCGACGAGGAGATGATTGGCATAGCCGACTTGGTGACGGAGATGCGGGAGGTCAAGCACTGCTACCAGAAAAACGTCCCGGCGCGCAAGGGGATTGAATTTTAGGGCCAAAAACCGTAGTTTAGAACATTTTTACAGGTATACCGAAATAAATAGTAACTTTTATCTACTTTTCACGGTATAACCTAAAAATATCGGTATTAATACAGTTTTTTATTACTATTCCGAAATAAATATAAATTTTTATAGACTTTTAACTATATAACTGTAAAAACAACGTATAATTACAGTATATTTATCATTATACCTGAATAATACATCATTTTTATCTAATTTTATCGATATATCAGTAAAAAAACAAAAAAAATAACTTTTTTTACCATTATGCCGAAATAATATAGTATATTTATTATAGTTTTATCGGTATAACCGTAAAAAAGGAGGCATTATCATGGTTTTGAGAGACCGATTCATCAACTCAATCCGCCCGTTCTATGAAACGACCGGCCTCGTAAAGGTCATAACCGGGCTCCGCCGCGCCGGGAAGTCCGTCTTGCTCTCGCAGATCGCCGGCGAAATGCGGCAAAACGGGGTTGACGAGAAACGGATCATCTTCATCAATTTCGAGTTTTTGGAGTTCTCGCACATCAGAACGGCAAAGGAGCTCCACAAGTACGTAAAGGGCAAAATGAGGAGCCGCAGCGGAAAATACTACCTCTTCTTAGATGAAGTACAGGCGGTAGAGCAGTTCGAACTGGCGGTAAACTCCCTGCGGGCTAAGGGGAACGTGAGCATCTTCATCACCGGCAGCAACGCGCACCTGCTCTCGGGAGAACTGGCGACCGCGCTCTCGGGAAGGTACGTTAAGTTCCGCGTCACGCCTTTTACCTTCCGCGAGGCGCTTGAAATAACAGGGGAGGCCGACCGCCAAAAGGCGTTCGCCGATTTTATGAAGTGGGGCGGGCTGCCGGGGCGGTTCGCGTTCCCGGAAGAGCAGGAGATCCGAAAGTACCTGATGGACGTCTACGACTCCATAGTCCTGCGGGACATCGTTCAGCGCTTCGGGATACGCGACCTCAATATGTTAGACAACATCGTAAACTTCCTGATAGATAACTCGGGGAGCCTGTTCTCGGCGAACACGATCTCAAAGTACATCAAGTCACAAAACCGCTCAATATCGGCCGAGGCGCTCTACAACTATGTAGGCCACATAGTCGGCTCCATGATGTTCACCAAGGTCCACCGCTGCGACATAAAGGGGAAAAACGTCTTCGCCACCTTAGAAAAATACTACATAGCCGACATGGGCATGCTCCAGATCAAGCGAAATATAACGGACGTAAGCCTCGGCGCCGGCCTGGAAACAATCGTGGCGAACGAGCTGATCGCGCGCGGGTACAACCTCCATATAGGCGTGAAAAAAGACACCGAAATCGACTTCGTGGTTGACAAAGGTGGCGAAAATGAGTTTATACAAGTAGCCTACGCAATAGACTCCGAAACCACTCTGCGCCGCGAAATCGACGCCTTCAACGGCATCCCGGAACAAAAACTGCTTATTACTGCAGATAATCACGACTACAGCCAGAAAGGGGTCAGGTGGAAAAATATCATAACCTGGCTGATGGAGCCCCAGGCCTGATTTTTGTGGTATGCCGGTCGCAGCAACGCCTATGGCGACATCGATAACGCCGGCCCGCCCGGCCGCCGGAAAAATTATTGGGATGTTGATATCTATACCGCCCATCATATATATTGATATGTATGGAACGCTCCCCCAATACCGGCGGATACCGGCGTTTTTGGAGGTCCGGCGCGGTTATCGTGCCGGCGGTTTTTGCGTTTTTGTGTATTACGCTGATCGTTATGTTCCTTTCGGGCTGTGCGCCCCGGGTATCCTATAGCGTTCGCACCCTATATACCGACCCCAATCTGTCCCCGCGCGCTTTGAGCAACGCCGACATTGCCGTTTTGCCGCTTTTGACGTCGCGCGGGCCGCTTTCGGAGGGGCCGCTTGGGTCCGGTGTGCTGGTTCGGAAACTGCGGGATCTGCGCCCGGATTTGCGGTTTGTGTCGTACGAGGAGTTCGATGGGGCGTTCCCGCCGCGGTTTAACAGGCGCGGGATCGCCGATTTCTACGGCAAGCTCTTCCGGCAGGAGGTGCTTTCGGTTAAGAATATGGATTCGCTGTGGGTACACGTCGCGCAGCCTTATATTCTTGTATATACGCTCTGGGACGGAGCGGATATTAAGAATGTGGACGAGAGCATTTTCAAGCACGTGACCCTCATCTGCGAATTGTGGCGCCGCGACGGGCGTGAGGTGGTTTGGCGGGCCTCGGTGAAGGGGGTATCGGACGACGGGCGGATGGCCGACGGTGAGCTTTTGGCGTCGAGCATGCGTTTTCTCGCGGAGTCTATACCGTTCAGCGCGCCTGAGTACGGGCGGGAGAGCTGGTGACCGGTGAGGGAGGGTGCAGAGCGGTCTGTAAAGGTGGGGTTCAGGCGGGACCCGAAGAAGATATTTGACGAGGTGGAGCAGGTTACGGCGGAGATGATGCGTAACGGGTGGGAGTTAAAGGACACGATGATGGAGAGCAGTTTGGCGTACATCCACCTGTTTTTCGAACGTGATCTTGAGCCGGGACCGCCCGCCGGTGCACGATAGTCGTGATGCCGCAGGACAGCGCAGGTATAATATTTAATCGTGTAATCTATAAAATAGTGGCCACGGCCGCTCGTTGCCGTTGCGATTGAGTAATGATTTAACGGTAAATAGCCGATAATTGACGGGATGGGAGGTTGGATAATGTTAATCAGGGTACGGCGGTCAATACATATTGTTTTATTCTGCGCGGCGATGACGTTTCTGGCGTCCTGTATTTTCGTTGGTGGCGTGAATGCCAGGATAACGGATATATCGGGGCGTTCGTATGAAGTGGGTTCGGTGCGCCTTACCGGCGACAATATCAGGATCGTCTGCGGCGAGACGCGGATGGACGTGCCGCTCAAGTCAGTTTCGGTGATGAGGGTCACCCCGTCGCGAATAGTCTCGGTGGATGGCCGGCCGCACTACGGCGTAGAGGTAACGCTGAGCGACAGCACCGTAATCGGCGGCGCTGTCGATGGCGGCGAGAACTGCGTGGTATGCTCCGATAACGGTTTTAGGGGCAAAATATCCAAGAAAACCGGCTACAACGCGCCTTTTGGCGACATTATAAACGTCGAGGTTCTGGTCAAGGAGAAGGGACAGAAAAAGGCCGCGGATGGCAAAGAAGGTGAAGATGGCGAAAGCGAAGAGTAATGAAGAGGGCAAGGCTCCAAAAGAAGCCGGGAAGAAGGGCAGAAAAAATGGCCTTTCTTTCGTGTCTATCGTGCTTATCGGGATATTTTGCTCAGCGCTGATTCTCTCGTTTGGCTTCGGGCTGCGCCATATACACTTTAAGTCGTCCCCTTCGGTCAAAAACAGCGAGCGTTTGCTGGCAATGGGTAAGCCCCGGGAAGCGCTGGAGGTTTTGAACAAGCTGCCGGCTACCGGGAAACGCCCCGGCAGCAAGGCGCAGATCCACCGCGGCAAGGTGCTCTACGCGGTCCTTATGCAGCAGATGCGGCAGGAGAAGTGGGGGAGCTACGGCATAGACCCCGACAACTGGATCAAGAATCCGCTTGCCGCCGAGGCCGAGCAGTGTTTCCTCGACGCGATGGCCCTGGCCCCTAAAGACCCCGAGCCCAGGCAGATATTGGGGAACCTCTACAGGGAGCAGGGGCGTTTCGCCGACTCTGAGATAATACTGCGGTCGGCGCTGGAGCTTGACGACTCGAACTCGGAGGCCTTTCTGACGCTGGGCCTGTTGTACGCGGAAGGCGGGCGCCTCGAGGTGGCGCACAAGGCGCTTATGGCTGCGTGGGAACTGGATGAGGGTAACGCACAAATCGCCAAGAATATCGCGTACTTCTACAGGTTCTACGCCAATGTGCCCGAGTCGTCGATCGTCTGGTTCAGCCGCTACATAGACTGCGATCCACAGCGCGACCCGGAAATAAATCTTATAAGGGCGGAACTGCGGGACCTTCTGGAGCGGTACCCGGAGTTTGAGGGCTACAGGCGCAATCCTAACGAACGGGTTAACCGCGGGCGGAACAAGGCTTTCAAACCGCCGGTGGGGCGGCAGTTGTTTTAGGACAGTTTTATTTCTCCCGTAAGCCGGGTCCCGTCCGGTATCAGCGCCTGCGTGCCGGATGTGTTGACTATAGATGTTTTCCCGGTGATGATTATGCCTTTCCCGAACTTCACGTCCCCGGTGATGCTCAGCGATTCGCACCCGGCAAGCGACGGTATGCCGCTTGGGAACCGTTCTTTCAGGTCGTCCAGAATTCTGTAGTATTTCGGGTCGAGGTTCACGTTCATCTGTATCGATTTGTGCCTGGGGCTCATTACGATGCGGTAGTCGGCGGTCAGAACGTAGTAGTCCGACCACAAAAGCAGCAGCTCCTCGCAGTTCTTGACAGGCGCGAACCTTGTGCGCGGCACGCGCAGCGCGCCGGCGTTTTCGAACACGGATATTGCCGAGCCCATCGCGCTTTCGAGCTGTATCACGTCCGGCGAACCGGGAACGCGCGGGTCGAGCTTTTTCATGTTGCGGATCATGGGCAGATTAAGCGTTTTGCGGCGCCACATATCCTTGAGCGCGTCTAACCGTATCCAGAGGTTATTGGTGTTGAAGTACCTGTGCAGGCTGGTATCCATGAACTTGCCGATGGAGTCCGGCGGGCACTGCGCCGCCTCCCTCAGCACGAGCGAGCCGTTTTTGAGCCGCGCGATGTGGCCGCCCTTGCGGTCCATATAGGTACGGTCGGTCACCTCCATGAGGAACGGGAAGCCCTTCTCCGCGAAGTAGCCGAGTATCCACGTGTCTAAGAGCGCTCCGAGGTTGTCGCAGTTCGATATAAAGGCGTAGCGGTACCCCTTGTCAATGAGCTTGTCGAGCACGCCGGAGCTCAGTATCGACGTGTAGAGGTCGCCGTGTCCGGGCGGGTTCCACTCCGACGGCGGGTTGTCGGGGGCCTCCGCCGGTTTAAGGTCTGCCGCGCGGATTTTGGGGAACTTGTGCTGTATGAACGAGAGCGGGATACTCGTGGCGATGTCCCGGTATGTCCCGAGCAGCGCCGCAAGGGAGTCGGCGTCGGTATTAAAACTGTTCATCAGGATGAGCGGTATGGAGACCCCGAACCGCTCGTTGAAGTCCCGGATCTGCAGCGCGGTAATGTCGAGAAACGAGAGCTCGTTTTTGACGGGGATGAGCGATTTGGCCGTGTACAGCCCCATAGACGTCCCCAGCCCCCCGTTGAGCTTTATGACGACTGTGTGCGGGAGCGCCTTCGCCCCGGCGGAGCTGTGGCTGTCGCCGATCTGCATCAGGTCGTCGATATCGCCGGCGGCCACCGGCACGATCTCGTCTTCCGCGATGCAGCCGGTCTTGCCGTGCCGCAGCATGTCGTAGTAGCGCAGGAATATGTCGATAGCGGCCTTAGGCTGCTTCGCGCGCTCCATTTTTTCTATAAATAAACGCGCTGCCGCGTCGATTGTACAACCGTCCAAAATAGCCCCAGACCCAAAAAACGGTTAATAAATGTTGGATAATATTTAATCGCATCTTCAATAATACAAATATAAATGATGGCCGGGGTAGAATCCAAGAAAATAGGCCCTATAAGATTCCCCGCATCCCGGATGGATACGCCATCAGCCTTCAATTCCGAACAGGGTATTGACGTTACCGGCCAGAAGAGCGGTCAATTCACCGTCATCCATCGCCAATAACCTTGCCGTTTCCCGCACGGTGTGGATGATGTAGGACGGCTGGTTCGGTTTGCCCCGGTGGGGGACGGGGGAGAGGTACGGCGTATCTGTCTCTATCAATAATTTATCGACGGGGATATGGCCTATGATCTCGCGCAGATGGGAGTTCTTGTAGGTGATTATCCCCGATACCGACACATAATACCCGCAGTTGATAATATATTCCAGCGCCGGGCGGTCCCCGGTAAAACAGTGGAATACCGCTTTTTTGACCCCTTGTTGATGGCAGATCTCCGCTGTGCGCCTTTCCATCCCCCGCGAATGTATTACCGCCGGAAGACCGGTATCCGCGGCGATCTCTAACTGTTTGACAAAGAACGGCATCTGTACATCAAGGGGCGGATAGCGCGGGTTTGTGCAGTCGAGCCCGATCTCCCCGAGGGCGGCGGTCATTGGGTCCGATAATAGCTCCCTTAACTGTATTGGCCACCCATCTTCGGCGCCGGCGGTATCGAAGGGGGATATCCCCGCGGCGGCCCTCAGGGTTTGCGGGAAACGCCCGCATTGGCAGATAACGGTCCGCGCGGTATAGATTGACACCGCGGTGTTTATGATTGTGCCGATACCGGCTGTCACTGCGGCGTCAACCACTGCCTTGAGTTCCTCATCGCCGCAATCAAACAGGTGCGCGTGGATATCCGTCATCACAATCACCCCCAAAGAAAAAGGGTACGACCGCGCCGTACCCCGTTTATTTCGTTACAAAGCTGTCATCCGGCAACCGCCGGCGCTTTTCGGAGTATATGCGGTTAAGGCCCGGAAGCTCTCTTGGTTGCCGCGACCGCACTGTCGGGGTTGCCCATGGCCGCCAACACGCTGTCTTCGCTCATTGTCAGCTCGGCATCGTGGTCCGGGTGTGAAGCGGTCTCGGCCCTGTCCTCTATAGACGAGGAGATAACCGGGGTATCATGCGATATCCACCCCTTCTGGTTCGCGACGAACGCGAAGACGGCCAGCGCGACGACGAGCGACGCGGCGACTACCGCCGCCGGGTTGTTCTCCTGCTTCTTGACGCTGATGTCGATCTTCGCCCCCTCCTTGTCTTCGGTGATCAGGCCGCGCTCTACGTAGAAATCCTTCATGATGGCGTCGGAGTCGAGCGAGAGGTATTTGGTAAGGGATTTGATGTAGACCCGCACGTAGGGGTCGGCCGGCAGCGAAGCGTACTCGCTGGCCTCGAGCGCCTTTATGTAGGACGCGTTGAGTTTGAGGTCCTTCGCGATCGTTTCGACCGTGATCCGGCGAGTTAGGCGCTCCTTGCGCAGTATGTCGCCGACCCGCTCCTTGTTGGGCTGAACCGGCTCCGGGGCCGGCGTTGGTGTTTCGGTATTCTCAGCCATCGTTAGTCCTTTCTAATAATAAAAACTTTTTGAAGAGGGAAAGCGTCGCGGTGACGGGCAGGCCCATCACGTTGTAGTAGCACCCCTCGATCCTGTCTATAAAAGTCATGGCTCCGCCCTGCACGGCATAAGCCCCCGCCTTGTCCTCGTACTCCGGGAAGGAGAGATAGTGCAGGATCTCCTCCTCCTCCAGAGGCCTGAAAAATACTTCCGTACAGGCCGCAGCCGATTCGCGGAAGGAGGCCGAATTGCACAGCAAGGCCGTCGCTGTGATTACCGTGTGGCTCCTGCCGGAGAGCGTCCGCAGCATCCGCGCCGCGTCGTCCCTGTCGGCTGCCTTGCCAAAAATCTCTTTTCCCCCCACGACGACCGTCGTATCAGCGCCCAAAACCAAGGCTTCGGGATGGCTTTTTGATGCTGATTCGGCCTTTGCGCTCGCTAACCGGCACAGTGAGTGTTCAAGATCGTCCCTGTCCAAATACGCGTCTTCATCCTCGACTCCCGACTTCGCAAGCTCAAACTCGACCCCCATCATCCTCAATATCTGGCTGCGCCGGGGCGAGCCGGAGGCCAGGATTATGGGACGGTTTATGTCGCGCAACAGTAGCATGAATATTGAATATAATAAACGGCAGCGAGAAAATCAACAAATATTATGTAATTGTGTTTCTATTTGCGTAATTACCGTCCGCAGCCCGGTATCGCCCCCGCCGGCCAAATCGTCTTCTATTTTGTTGGCCGAGTGGATTACAGTCGAATGCGTGCGGCCGCCAAACGCTTCCCCTATGGTGATTGTGGACTGTTTTGTCCACTTTTTGCAAAGGTACATGGCTATGGAACGGGGGAGTGCGGCCTCTTTTTTCCTGGTTTTGGCCGATAGCTGGGCAGCGTCCACGCCGAAGGCCCCGGCTGTCAGACGCATTATAAGCTTTATGGATACGCGCTCCGGGCTGTCTGCGGCAGCCTCATCGCAGAGCTTGGAGACAGCTTCCTCCGCGCCGATCCCGATACCGTTGTGCGCTATCAGCTTGTTGAGCATCCCCTCCAACTCCCTGACGCTCCGCTTCGCGTGCCCGGCGATGCGCCTGGCGGACTCCTCGGTCAGCGTCTGCCCCGCCGCCTCTGCCTTCTTTTGCAGGATCGCCATACGGGTGGCGAGGTCGGGCGGGCGGATGTCTACGCTTAGGCCCCCCTTTAGGCGGTTTATGATGTGCTCCTTCATGTCGGGCAACTCCTCCGGCCTGCGGTCGCACGAGAGCACAATCTGCTTCTTCTTGAGCAAAAGATGGTTGAATATCTGGAGGAATTGCTCCTGTATCCCCGATTTTTTGCTGAAAAACTGGATGTCGTCGATCAGCAGCAGGTCTACGTCCTTGAACTTTTCGTGGAACGAGATGGACTTCTTTTCGCTCAGAAAAGCGTGGAATTCCCGCAAAAACTCCTCGCTCATCATGTACATTACGTTCCGTGCGGCACCCGCTTCGTATGCGGCGTTGCCGATCGCGTGGAGCAGGTGGGTCTTGCCCAGGCCCGGGCCGCCGTATACGACGAGCGGGTAGTAACCGGTTATGCCCGGCGTCTGCGCAACCGCCTGCGCGGCACCGCAGGCCATGCGGTTGCTCTCGCCCACAACGAACGAGCCGAAAGTGAAATCCGGGTGGAAAAGCCCGCTTTTCATAGCGGGCGGCAGGACAGTGCGCTTATCCGGCTTGACGGTCGCTGCTGCCGGACGGATGGCCTCCTCCGCCGCGGCGATGCGGGGGCCGGCGTCTGCTGCCGGCGCTTCTTCGGGGTACTTCCACACCTTGTCAACGACAAATTTGATATGCGTGTAGTCTATGCCGCACTCCCTGAGCGCTTCCCCGATAATGGCGGTGTGGTTCGCCGCCATTATGTCGGCCTTAAAGCGGTCGGGGACCAAAATGCGCGCCGTACCCGAATCGCTAAGCTCAAATCCCGTGCGGCGGAACCAGGTTTCAAAGCTGTCGGGGCCTATTTTTTCCCTTATGTAGCATTGGCACGCCTCCCAAGGCGAAGCAGCTGAATATTCGGAAGATAAAGCACTTGTGAACATATTATCAACATTTTCCTTGATTAACTATATCGGTATAACAAAGCGCCAAGTTTAAAGATACCATGCCGCCTCCCTCAGTTATATAGCACATTGTAACATATTGATTTTAAAAGATATTTACAGCATGACTTAAAGCATCCCTTTAACATCAAAGGGAGTTTTCAACCACTTGTAAACAGCCTATCCACCGGTTATCAACAAAAAGTTATCCACATTTTCATGTGGCATCCGTCACCCTATAAATATAGATTTTCCAGGACGCGAAACCTAAAAAAATTAAAATTTTTTTGCGGAAGAGCCCCCGAACCGCGAAATTAACGAGAAATACGGGGGGGGCGATTCGGCGGATTTCCGGGATGCTGCGGTTATGGGCCGGATAAAGCCAAAATACCTTGAGATTATGTTTTTGGCGGTGCGCACAATAGCCGCCGAAAAGCGGATTTCGCAAATATTACGCTTGGATGATGTGGTTCCCGGCGCCGGGAGTATTAAATTTGCCGGGAACGGCATGTAGGGCGGGTTTTAAACCCGCCCCTGTTCCTCATATAAGGGATACCATATCCTTGACCGCGGCGTTCATCCCCACCATGGTGGCGCGGGAGATGATTGAGTGTCCGATGTTCAGTTCCTCCATATTATCAATGTAAGCCACGGGGGTTACGTTCAGATAGTTCAGGCCGTGGCCGGCGTTGATTTTCAGGCCAAGTTTGTAGGCGGCCATCGCGGCGCCCTTTAACGTCGCCAGCTCGTCCATGGCCGCCTGGTCGTTGGCGGCGTTGGCATAGGTGCCGGTGTGCAGCTCTACGTGGGTTGCCCCCACCTTGGCGCAGGAGCGGATCTCGTTGATGTCGGGGTTGACGAAGAGGCTGATTAAGATGTGGTTCTCGCGCAGCGTGACTATGGTGTTGGCCAGGTCCCGCTCCTTCTCCCTCACGGGGTACCCGCCTTCGGTTGTCTTCTCCTCGCGCTTTTCGGGGACGATCGTCACCATGTAGGGGCGGACGTCCAGCGCTATTTTTACCATCTCGGCGGTGGGCGCCATCTCTAAGTTGAGGTGCGTCGATACCGTTTGCGCCAGGATGTAGACGTCGCGGTCCTGGATGTGGCGCCGGTCTTCGCGAAGGTGCGCCGTTATGCCGTGAGCGCCGGCAAGCTCGGCGAGCACCGCCGCGTGGACAGGATCAGGCTCGCGGCCCCCGCGGGCCTGGCGAATCGTAGCGATATGGTCGATATTTACACCTAATGCTGCCATCTTAACGCAATCTCCTTATAATAGTAGTTTGGAGTTTGGAGCGTAAAGTGTGAAGTTGCTTTTGACGCCAGCCCCACACTGTAGACTCCAAACTCTACGAAATCCTTACGCGGATGTACTCCGCCAGATCCTTCAAAATCTTGCCCTTGTTTCCCAAAAACTCAATATCAGCCCACGCTTTAGCGATGAGCTCCTGCGCGTAACTCTTTGACTTCTCTATACCTACAACAGACGGCCAGGTAGCCTTGCCCTTCTCAAGGTCGCTTCCTGCGTCTTTCCCCAAGGTCTCCGTAGTGCTCACCTCGTCCAGGATGTCATCCACGACCTGAAAGGCCAGCCCGACGTTATTCCCGTACGACGACAAATTCTTCAGAACATCCCCGGCTGCGCCGGCCAAAAGCGCACCCGACCTTATCGACGCCCGGATCAGAGCCGCCGTCTTGTTCATGTGGATGTACTCGACCGTCGCCCGGTCAACCTTCTGTCCCTCAGACTCGATATCCACAACCTGGCCGCCGATCATCCCGCCCGTCCCCAGAGCGGTGGCTATTTCGGAAATCACATCAATCCGCCCCACAGAGGCCAGCACCTCAAAAGCCAGAATGCAGAGCGCGTCGCCGCCCAAAACCGCCAGCGCCTCGTTGAATGCCTTGTGCGCCGTGGGCTTCCCGCGCCGGAAATCGTCGTCGTCCATGCACGGCAGGTCGTCGTGTATCAGCGAAAAAGTGTGCAACATCTCCACCGCCGCGGCTACCTTCAGCGCCTTGTCGTCCCCGAATTTGCCCCCGCAGGCCTCGTAAGCCGCCATCACCATGCAGGGCCGCACCCGCTTGCCCCCGGCAAAACTGGAGTAGCGCATCAGCTTGTGTATGGACGGCGGGTAGACCGCCTCCGCCGGCAGCACCCGCTCCAGCGTGTCGTTCGTCGCGTCGCTGACCCGCTTCACGTACTCCATCAGCTCGCCCAATTCACTCATTTCAACCATTTCACCCATTTCTGTCGTTCTCCCCGCCGGTAAATGTTTCGAGGCTGTCGCCCAGAATTTTGGTTATAAAATCGCCATCCTCGCCTTCGACCAGTTCCAAAAGCTTCCCCCGCGCGTTGCGCAGGCTGGCGTCGCAGAAACGGAGCAGGCGCACGCCGTCCTCAAAACGGAGCAGCATCTCCTCAAGCGAGAGGTCGTCGCACTCAAGCTGCCTGGCAATCCCCTCAATCTCCGTGAGCGCGCCCTCGAAAGTGGGGGAGTCTGCCGAATCAAGGCCGGGTTTCTTTTTTGCGGTCGCCATAACATAAATATACATTGTGGGATTGGAGGGTGGTAAGATTTGGTGGGATTTTTTTGCTTACGGACTATTTTCCGCACGGGTGGCCCGGGGACTTTTGAAACGGGGAGGCCGCGCCGGGCCTCCCCGCAAGAAATCAAATCACATTGCTGCTACATCTCCCAGTTGTTGCCGGTATCGCTCTGGAACAGCGGGACACCTCTTTCAACGTCCAACACCCTCATCTGCAAGCGGCGCATGCTTCCGGTGCCGGATACGGCAAGTATAATTATAGTGTTGGCGCCCGCTTGACGGCCGGCATTCAGAATGTCGTCGTCGCTTACGCTCCCGGAGAACTGCTGCATCAGTTCACTCTCAATCAGCTTGATGTTCTCGCGGTCAACGGTGGTTATGCCGTTCTGTATGAATGACGACGTCATGTTGTCAGCCACGGAACTTACCAGCTCACGTTCATTGTTAGAGTTGTTTAAGATCCACACCCGCGCGCCGTCCGGCAGATGGCTTATAGCCTCGCTTACAGCGTGGGCGGAGGCCTTCTCAATGGGCCTTACTGCTTCCTTGTGTACGGTTTTCACAGTTTCCTTGTCAGCTACTATCTGCCTTAACTCGGCAATCCTTGCAGAGGCCGCAGGGTTCCCGGTTTCCGCCTCGGCCTTCTCCAAAGACGCTATCGCCCCGGGAATATCGCCAACCGCTTCCTGCATCGTAGCCAAGTTCATTAATGCCGCGAAAGAGTTGTGCTGCTCAGAGAGCTGCTGGTATGAGGTGAGGGCGGCCCGGTAGTTCCTCAGTTCCACCTGTTTCGCAGCGGTTTTCATGCTCTCCTGAAAAACTTTGTCTTTATTGGACTTATCGGCCATAATCTGGCGATCTACCCTAACCTTGTGCGGAGCTACATCCGATACGAGGGACCGCAGTACGTTACAATTCCTCAGCATCTGGGAAACCGCCGGCAGGCCGGAAGAGGAGGAACTGGTCGCCCTTTGGCTTCCGTTTCTTGTGGCGGTACCGACTAAACTCCCGTCGCGCGTACGATGGAGGGTGTAGCTTATTTCGAGCGAGACATCCCGGGTATAGGAGGTGTAAGTTATCAAATTTCCATCTTTGTCCCTGGATTGTGAGGTATGCACCTTATCGTCTGCCGTAATATTCATAATTTTGCCGGTGAGTATTGCGTCTACGTGGTTTGCCAGGCTCTCCCCGCTCCGCTCCAGCCTGTCCACCTCGTCTGAAGACACAATAGTGAAGTGGCCAGTTCCCTGTATCATCGTTATCGACTGCTGCGTCAGGTGGTTCGCGATATCCCCGCCGCCAGGCCGGCTGTTCTCAAATTGCATGACCGCTATGCGCTTCATGCCGCCGGTATTCCATACCGGCGGACGGTCCACCATCATCGATATTTTGGGGGGCATACAGCCGCAGAATGCAAGCAAGACGGCCAGCATTCCGAAGATCATTACTTTGCGTGTGGTCAAATTTCCACAATTTCTCCAAAAACTCACAAAAACCTCCTTTTGAATATTTATAAAATTAAAGTAAAATATAGTAATCGGGCAGTAGTCATGAAGACTAAATGCGTATTACACAGGCCGTTTTCCACCAATAATATATGTTATGGCTACCCGCCCACGCAATATTTTTTTTATTTATTGGCCGGTGCGCCCTGGCGCGGCAAACCGCAGCCTTACGTGCCGTTTTCCCCGCCGTATACCGCTGGCCTGGCCGGGGCAGGGATGCCTGGCGGCGTAAGGTGTGCCGGCATGGGCAGCGCCTTCCCGAGGCCGGGGAGCATGCCGCTTTGGGTTATCCAGCGGTTGATGTTTGTGAAGCGTCCGCCTATCGTACCGTCATGCGCGATTTCGGCGGCTGTGATGTCTGCGCCGTCGGCGGCCGATGCACCTTTGTGCGCCCATCTCCTGCTGCTGCCGTCTTTGTCGAGTATGCCGGAGTAGGCGGCGTTGTTTGTGAGCGTCCCGGCGCCGGAGCCTGCTACGCGCCCGGTGTTGACGCCCGCGCCTTTTACTTCCGGATTCATTGCGGCGCAGTTGTTCACTCCGCCGGTTGTGTCGACCCAGCCTGCCACCCCGCCGGCCGAATTGCCGCCGGTGACCGTGCCGCTTGCATAGCTGGCGGAGAGGGCGCTGTTCTCATGGATTTTTCCCGTTACCCCGCCTACAAGGTCATCGGTCCCAATAACGGCGCCGGAGGAGTAGCTGGCGGTGACGCTGCTGTTGTCGCCGATAGTCCCGGTTACCCCGCCCACGGTGCCGCGCCCGCTGACAGCGCTGGTGGAGTAGCAGTTGGCCATTCTGCTGTTGACGATAACCTGCCCCGCGACCCCGCCGGCCTCGTTGCCGCCGTTGACTGTGCCGGTGGAATAGCTGCCGGTTATGGAACTGTTGTCGTGAACGCTTCCGGCCACCCCGCCAACGCCGTGGAGGCCGCTGACCGCGCCGGTGAAGTAACATGCGGAGATGGCGGTCTTTTTGGTTACGCCCCCGGCCACGCCGCCGACCGCCGCGTTGCCGCTTACTGTAGCAGACGAGTAGCTGCCGGCCACGCTGCCGTTGGCGATGCCGCCGGCTAAGCCGCCCACCATATCGATGCCGCTGACCTTGCCTTTAGACCAGATATTGGTTATGCTCCCGTTGCTGATGATCCCCGCCAGCGCGCCTGTGCGGCCGTGCCCCTGAATGTTCACGCCGTCAAGCCCGAGGTTTTGTATTTTCCCTCCGTCAATACGGCCAAAAAGCCCCTGGCGGTCAGTATCGGGGCGGGTGACGGTAAGGCCGCTTATAACGTAATTGTCGCCGTTGAATGTTCCTGAAAACACGCTGTTGGAGTCTAACGAGTGGTTCCCGACAGGTACCCAATTAGTATATTGGGATAGATCAATGTCGGCGGCAAGGGTGATAGTCTTGCCGGCAAAGGTATCCCGGTGCGGTTTTTTCTTCAGGGTTCCGTTTACTATGCGCGCCAGCCCCTCCAGCTCTTCGGAGGTGGAGATGGTAAACTCGTTTGCCTCCGGGTTACCGGTATACCACTTTGTACCTGTATCTTCTTCACCAGACATTCCTCGCACGGCAAAGAACACGATGGCAGCGATAACGCAGGCCGCAATTGCACCGGTTACTATTTTTGCATTGATTGACGACAGCGTGAGGAAAGGGGCCGGCCGCGGTTGCGGCGTGTTCGTTTTTTGCTGCGGCGGGGGAGTGAGAGCCGCTGATGCGGCTTCTGTTGCCGTTTTCAACTTTTCCGCCGCAGCGTTCGCGGTGCGCGACATGGGTTCGCTGAGCTGTATTGCCGTCTCGTAATTCTCGATAGCTTTACCATAGACATTTTTTTTATCATAAGCGATGCCGCGGGCAATATAAAGTTTCGCGTCTTCCGGATTGATTTCTATCGCTGCGTTGAAATCTACAATCGCTGTATCGAACTCTTTTTTCCGCCCGTACGCTACGCCGCGCAAGTAGTAGAGCGCGGCGTTATCGGGGGCGACCTCAAGCGCCTCGTTAAAGGCAAGTATCGCGCTGTCGGGATCGTCTCCCTTGATATATGCTTTGCCGTGCTGCAGATGCGAATTGATGTCGGATGCCGTGCCGCTTTGTATATGGTACTCAAGAATATTTTTCTTTTCTTTCCCCTTTACTACGTCAAGCGGGGTTTTGTTAAGATCGCATTTCGCGTTGATATTGGCACCCTGAGAAATAAGGTACTCCAAAACCTCCGGGTTGGGGTTGCTCACGGCGGCGTGGTGCAGCGGCGTCCAGCCGTCGCTGTCGGCCTCATTAACGTTTGCGCCGATCCCCTCGACTAAAAGCGTTAAGTCGTCGATAGTGCCGTTTTTCGCGGCTTCAAAGATATTTATGTAACCGCCAATGGATTCCCAGGGGTCGGCTGTATCAGGTTGTACCGCTGCGGGCGGGGGTACGGTTGCCTTCGCGCCAAAAACACATCTGATGCGTGTGGGCTCTTCTACTTTCCAATTTCCGCTCGGCAGCCGCCTCACCTTTCCTTTTTCCGTCGTTTTGATCTCTTTTATACAGTCCGCTTTTCTTTTGGGCGGATTTTCGATAGCGCAGGCCGCCGGCTTTATAAATTTGTCTATATCTTCCACCCATACCATAGCTTCTTTGGCGAGTTCAAAAGCAGCTTCATCCTGATTATCATTCAGATAGGCGAATTCATAGTAGGAAATGCCCTCTTCGTACTCTTCGGAATACTTGGTGCCGTTAAAAACGCCGTCGGCGCTCGGTACGGAAAGGTAAAAATGGTCAAATTCCATCTATCGGTTTCCCCTTTATCATGTCGTCAATAATCAATAATAGTGTATTTTTATTTTTGTTGAGATGCGCCATTTATCGCCTTCTAAAACAGCCTTGCCCCGCTCAACGGTCTCTATGCCGCGGCTGCTTTCGCCGCACAGGTTTAGCTGTTCGCAAAAACTCTCCAAAGCGTCGGGGTTGCTGGAAAACTTCCTCACAACGCTAAGCTTGTCTACTGCCGATACGTACGCCTCGCAGTCATTAATTTTTTCGAAGCAATAGAGCGAGATTCTGTCCAAAAAGTCAGGCGAGCCGCTCGATTTGAGAAAAACGCCGTCCGCCCCGTTGGCAAAGTAAAGACAGTCCTTCTTTTCCTCCGCGGTATTTTGCCGAGGCTGCTGCTGTTCGAAAATTCCGCTTGCGGAGGATTGCGCGTGCGCGTCCTGAGCGGATGCCGGTATGGAATCACGGCGGTTATCGCTGTTGCCGCCGGTATTAAGCCCAAGAGCGGCCATTTTTGTCTCCAAAACCGAAATCCTTTTCTCTAACGCCTGAAAATACGCTTTCGCATTGTTAAGCATTTTCAGAAAATCTCCGGCGCCGTTTGTTCCGTCAGCCATTTTTACATTCTCCTATCTGCTCATTTTCACTATTTGTTCGGACAGTTCCAGAATAATGCTCTTTAACGGCATAAAGAAAGACGTCTCGGTAATTTCGTCATCTATAGGCTGCCTGTCTTCATCTATGGGCTGGTTCCTGCCGATGCTGTCTTTAAGCAGCCTGTCAACCGCGATTTTGCCGCTGCTCTCGTCGAGCGCGCTTTTCGCGAGCGCGGTTACGCTTTTGCTGATGCAAAAAAACTCCTCGAACGAGTAGTTCTTGTCGTCGTTGATTCCAAAGAAAAATTTGTGAAACTCCTCAAGCTCCTGTTTTATGCTTTCCAGCCCGTTTTTGTAATCTGAGTATTTCAGCGATTTATCGTATTCTTTGCCCCTTATGCCGGTATATATTATTGAATCGGCGTTCCTGCTCTCTTTGCTGGCGTTTTCGATATCTGTAATGTTAGCCCGTAAGCCGCCGTTGCAGGTGACCTCTTTGGGGGCTTTAACAAGTATGACTTCCAGATTCTTGTGTTCCAGCCCAAGATCCTTAAAAGCTTTTTGGGTAAACTCATTCATGTTCTCTTCGCTTCCGCCGCTCAGTATGTTCAGCATTTTTGAAGCTGTGCCGCTGAACATCAGATATTGCACGGCGATCGGCTTGCCGTCCTCCGTCAAATCCGTGTGCTTTAACACCTTGGATATGTGGTAGATTACGGCCATATAAAAATAGAGTATCAAAAACTTTAAATCGTCGCACTGGTGAAGCTGCTCTGTATAAGAGAGGTCAGCCCGCATTTTTCTGGTTATGTCTTTATCTTTTGCCCAAAAATCTATGGATTTCTCAACCGAGAACAAAAATGCGTTTATGTCGGCCGCCTTGGCTCTTTTGGGGTTGCGCAAATCCTTCAATATATCACGCGGTTTGGGGTAATCTTTGAGCTTGTCGGCGAAATAATCGGCGAATCTGAGCACGAACCCGTTTTTGTCGGCGGCCTGCGCCGCATAGCCGTCGCCGAAGAGAACGTCCCCGGCGAATTTAAACGATGTGGTAGCTTTCAGCTTTGCTTCCTGAAATACCGCTACGTCGGTTGTGCCGCCGCCGATGTCTATGGATACAACCGCGCCGCCCAAAAAGTCTTTGTTGTCTTTCTCGGCAAAAAACGGCGCTAAAGATTCCCTCACCGAAACTAAATGGCCGCTTGGGATCTTATCGCCTTTGAAGAAGTAGTCTGAAAAATAGGCGCTCCACGTTTTTTCCAGCGCGGTCCTTTGCCCGCGGCCCATTGAGCTCGGATAAAACCAGATTAAGCGGGTATCGCTTAAATTACCGTTTTCGGAGAGTACCTTAGCCTGTATGAGCATAATGATTTCTTCCAGATACGCGGCCATCTGCTTTGCCGCGTGCTCACTGCCGCTCCATTTCAGCGTAGTGGCTATGATGTTGCCGAATTGCGCGGTTTTTTCGTAGCCAAACGGGATGTTGCCCTCCTGCAGTGTATCTAAGCCGTCCCCGTCTTCCCAGTCCTCGTCTTTGATGTCTTCATTGTAGGCGATGGCGGTTCTTTGCGGGAATATGAAGATGTTATCGTCTTTTCCGTCCATCTTCCCGATTTGCCGCGGCACAAATTCCCTGTCTATCAGGTCTATTATGTTATCGGCTCCGCCGCCGCGTATATTCAGTTCCGATCCGGTTTCGTCGAAGAGGGTGGCTATCGCGTCTTTCAGTTCAAACGCGCTGGGCGCGATGTCGTCATTTAACTTATATGCCACGTATGTGTTGGTATTCCCAAAGTCTACCGCAAAAGTGAATTTGCTGGAACTGCCGTATGTAGGCCACTTGGGAATAATAAGCGCCTTTACGGATGGGTTGTTTATCTTGAGCCGGATAATGTCAAATTCACCCTTTGTTTTATAGTAGTCGGAGGAGGAATCATACTTTTCCGTAGAGTCCTTCTTGTTAAAACGGCGCTTAAAACCGGCCGAAAGATTTTGCGTTACGGCGTCCTGAGAGTAAAATTCAAGCTCATAGTCCCGGTGCTGGAGATGTGCGTCGGAGTCGACAAGCTGTACGCGGTACCTTACGTTCGCGTAATCTCCTACCTTTACAAACGGGAAGATGGTCGTCCCGATTTTTACGTCTACGATTACTCCGCCGTCTGATATTTTTTCATCGGGCGCTTTGTTCGGGTCGCATCTTTTATAGGTTCTGTCGAATATTATGTCTCCCTTGTAAGTCCTGTTTCCGTTTTTATCTGGCGGCCCTGCCGGAATCCGAAGCGTTACTTTAACATCGCCGTTGTTTTGCGGAGCTAATGTCAGCCGCGGCTTTTGCGGATCTGTTTCTCCGTCCATAAGGTCTTTAACGGAATAAAACCTGAAAAAATCTACGGACAGCGGCAGCAAATACCCTTTGGAATCTTTATCCGCCTTGCAGCCGCCGTAATAAAAACGGTCTGAAATGGGATAAAGCGTACGGACGAGGTACGGTTCCAAAAAGTCGCTGACTGTCAGGTAATACCCTTTTATATCGGGAAAGCCGGGCATATCCCTCTTTTCCATAAACGGCGTATCCACTTTGCTGTCGATTACGATAGACGGCATGAAAGACGTAGTCCTTAAATATGCCCAGTCCGTTTTCGCGAAACCGCTTTGGAGAACTAAAGGAAGCGGCGTGCCGGTATAATTTTTACCGGCTTTTATGACGAAATCGCTTTTGAGCAGATCGCTTTCTATTGCGCCCGGTTTACCAACGCAAAGCCCAACGCCCAGGATATCGACGGGGGTATTGCCGCCTTTGGTATTCAGCTGATAATATTCATTCTCAAAATCCGTTACTGTGTGTTTGCCGGCATAGATATCCGCAAACTCGCCGTTTTGTTTAAGGCTTTTTTCGGCGTAATCGAACATGCTGCTTAAATTCTTCTTAACGGCATCGGGAAGGGTGGATTTGCAGACGGCAAGTAAATAGTAAAACCATCTTTGAAAATCAGGGGTGCGCTTGTAGAGCGGCAGAGAATCTTCGCCGAAGGCTACGCGCCGGTCGGGCATGCACCTTATGTCCAATTTGGCAAGGCCGGCGGCGCTTGGGCAGAAAAGTGTGACCGGAGATGTTGACCCAATAACGTCCCTTCCGTATTTGAATATGAAAATTCTCTCCATAGCGTCAAAATTATAGGTTTGGGCGTCCTGGCTCAGATAAAGGCTCAGCGATTCCGCGAAATCGCGATGCTTTTTTGAGGTGCTCTTTTTAAGCTCGTCTATGTGGTTCGCGTCGCCGGACTTGCGCCATGTCAGAATATCCAATTTGCCGCCGCGCGCCTGACTGTCGAATATATATTCCGCCAGATCCAGCGTGTGCGAAACGATCAGTTCGTCAAATTTGCCCGCTTTAATGTCTTCGCCGCGGTCTGCCGCCAGCAGTTCGTTTTTAGTTATGTTTTTAAACGCCGTTTGCACCAGGTCAAATCTGGCAAAAGGGCTTGGAACCGCGGTTGGCATCTCTGTCCGCTTTCCGCCGTCGGGATCCCTTATTCTCTCAATCTGAAGCTCGTCGTATCCGGTCTCGCTGACCTGAAAAAAATCCGTCTGCCCGTCTTTATCCGCGTATTTGCCCAGTACATAGCTCATTTTTTCGGCCCTCCGGTTTTATCGTTTAGCCCATACAGGTCGTTAAGGAATTTGTATGTGGCGCTGTAGAATATATCCATCATCTTCTTTTCCGCCGTCCACGATTTTTTATCTTTTGCCGCCGCGTTGAGAAACGGCTCAATGTCTGTGTACGTAGGGGCTTTGGTTTTGGAAAAGAGTTTTGCGATGCCGCTTTTCGCCTCTATATCCACGCCTTTTATAAAGGAGGCCAGATCCGAATTCGGGGCTAAGTTAAATGGTGCGAAACCCCGGTTGTTATCTTTAAGCTCTTCGAGCCACTCATGGAAATCATCAAAAAACCTCTTTAGGCTGTCCCTGTAAAAACCATCGGTTAAAAAGCCGTCGTCTACCTCAGGCGGCTCTTTTTGCCACTCCTTCTTTTTGCCGTGGTACTCCTCTTCCATATATTTCCGAAACAGGGCGAACTGGGAAAGCGGCATCGCCATAATCCTTTGGGTTTCCGGCTTAAAATCGAAAAATGTCGGGTTCGCGGCGTTGGCCTGAATACTGAACTCGTTGCAGACAGGGTACTTCGCCCTGCCCACGGCGTTCTCCCCGCTTGTATTAATCTCGCATTCCAAGCTGGAGTCGTTTGCCGGTATGCTTAAGAAATTTATTATTGCGAGCGCGCCGGCCAATTCCACAAAATGGGATTTGTTTTTCTGCCCGCCGTAGCCGGGGTCGTTGTTATAGCTGTTGCCGGGATTGTCGCCGAGATAATACATTACGTTTACGGATTTGTTGCCGGTTACGTTTTTCCCGTAGTAGTAGAGCGCGCTCTTGGTTTTTGCTATGAAATCGGAGTAATTTATGGCGCTGCCATCGTTCTTTTCCAGTTTGAAATAGGGGAGGACGGAAACCGCGCCTATCTTGGCGGTCTTAAGGTTTACGGAACCGTCGCCCTTGCCTTCGCGGATGTTCTTCAGCAAGCTCGGAAACCCAGCTGCCCCCGTACCGCCGAAAATGGAGGATATTATGAAGATGCGGTCGTCGTTCTCCGGTTTAAAGTTACGCGCGAAAGCGTCGAATATGTCAGACTCCACAATCTGGTTGAGCACCACGCTGCCAACATTGGGGTTACCCACGAAACCGATGTCCATTTGTATGTCTAACAGGTCGCAGTCCTCACCGCCCTTGTTTTTTGTGCTGCCCGAAAAGAGCAGCTCGGCGAGGGCAGCGTTTTCGGGGCCCATATTGCTATGGTCGATATACTCCCTGAATTTGTCCCCGGCGCCGCTTAACTTAAAAGTAAAGGCGGTTTTCTCGCCGGATTTATCGGGCTCGCCGGCCTTTAAATCTTCCAGCGTATATATTTTGGCAGGGAAGAAGCCGCCCGGGTCGGAAGTTTTTCTGATCTTCTTGTACCAGTCCAGCATACGCACGGTTCTTTGCAGGTCTTCGTTGCCGTAGTGCGGGTCTATGATTATCGGTATAATGTCAAAGTCGCTCTTTTCAGGCCTCACCCCTGCCGCCAACAGATGGGTCAGGGAGCGGAGCACCCTTGATCCGGTGCCGCCTATGGCAAAGACAAAACATCTTGGATTGTTTTTAGACATAAACGCTGCCCTTCTAACGTGGAATGGGGGTTGTGTTGTAGCAGTTCTTGCTCAACCTGCGCAAAAGCGGCGGCCAGCTCAGCAGAGTAAAGACGATAAAACCGTAGAGCCCGTTTACAAAAGTGAACGTTCCGATCTGACCGTAGTTAAATATCACGCGGATCTCTTCCTCGTCGCACCCAAACGCCTCTATCCCGCCGCTTAAAAGCCCCCACAACTTTATGAACGCGAAAGCGAAGTTAAAAATAAACGCGGAAGAGGCGAATATCCACCACCACTTGCAGCCGTTAAAATTGACTCTGTCGATAATGTGGTACTGCAAAACATAGATAAACGCGGAGCTTACAAACATCACAAGGCCGAAAACGGCATAAAGCGGCATCCCGCTGTACGGTTCGGCGCAAAGCTCCTCATTGCCAGCGAGGAACGCGGTCATGTAGTCTGAAAAGAACGGGTTAAGGCCGAAAAGCTCGTATATGTTGCGAAACATCTTATTTCTCCAGTTGTATATTAAGGTTAAATGTTTGCAGCGTGTGGCGTTCATCCATGGCAACGGTAGGGTAGAACGCCGAGTAGACGCCGCCCACTATGTGCAGGAACCCGAAAGTTTTGCCCTGCTCTGATACATCGGTCCTTATTCCGGTATCATCTATGGAATTGACTTTGTTAACCCATCCGGGGATTTTTCCCATAACGGAGATGTTTACCGTACCCTGCGTTATCTTTTCCGCCCGCAGTGAGAGGCGGTGCCTGAAGTTTCTGGGCGGACGCGCGTTTACGCTTAATTCGTAATCCCTGACCGCATAGTTGGCCGTATCGGCATAGAACACCGAGTCCCTGAAGGCGTCGTTGAAATTAGCTTCCATAGTAAAAATGTAATTGGTGCCTTTTTGGGCCCTTTTTGCCTTGATTGAGTGGTTTTTATTGTCAAACGAGTAGTTTTCCGACGCCACAATCCTTACTTCGGGCTGCTTCGCCCCGGCGCCGGATTCAAAAATCAGCCTCTCGCCTGTAAACCCGTTGCTGCTTAGCGTCACGAACATTCTCTCGTTTTTGGCTATTTGGGTCAGATGCTGCGGCAAGCCTATGAACCATATATAGTAGGGCCTTTTGGCAACGACCCTCCCCGCGTTGTCGCTCTTGCAGTTCCAGTAGTTCCCGTCAAATTCGGACTCCATCTTCAAAGCCAGCACCGCCAGGTTCAGCTCATCTATTTTTTGGGAGAACTTGACACGTATGCTGTTCCTCTGCTTTTCCAGATACTCCGTAACATTTACGCCCTTGCCCGGGCTGAAGATGAAATCGGCGGCCAGTACCGCGACGCTGTTTTTATTTACCGTCTCCAGCACCTGCCCGAAAATCACGTCAAAGTCGGTAGTGCCGGTGTTGCCGCCGTTCTTCCTGCCGAACTCCATAAACTGGTTGCGGTCTATCTTGTAGATAAAGCTGTTTGCCGCGTCGTTGTTGTCGTCTTTGACCGAGTGCGTCACTTTTACGTTTACATAATTAAGGGTTATGTCACCTTTGCGGAAACCGGATTTAAGGTCCGCCAGAAGCCCGAAAAGGGCATCCTGAAACTGGCTCTTGGGCTTTATGTAGCCGTTCATGTTGGCGGTATTCTTCACAAAGAAGTTTATGTTAAAATGCTCGGAAACCGGATCTGTAACGGCGCGCCGATCCTGCGCTATGCCGTTCCCCTCAAGGGTTTTGCATATATGGCCGGCAAGGGAGTCGGTATTTATCCGGCCTTCGGCGTCCTTCCATTTGGCCAATCGGGCGCTTTTTGACGCGGAGGCCAGATTTTTGATGGAATCTACCTCTTCTTTGCTCAAAAAGCCGTCATTTTGGCGCAAATCCAAAATAAGGTCGTTGAGCGGCTTCATGGTGCCGCCGCTTTCGCCGCCTTTGGCAGGGCTGTCCGATTTGCCGCACCCGGCGAAGCCGATAAGGGCGGCCGCCGCCAGGCCCAGTATAAATCGTCCAAGCTTTACATGCCGGTTCATTGCTTCTGACCCCGTTATCAATAAAACCTCCTCATTTTTTCAGCTTAAATTTGTACACCAGATTGGCCAGATCGTTCGCCTGAGAGTTCAGTTTTGCCGCCGCGCCTGCCGACTGTTCCGAGCTTGCTGCGTTTTGCTGCGTAACCTGGTTCATCGACATTACGGCTGTGTTCACCTGCTCTATGCCCAGTGCCTGTTCGTTAGAGGCGGTGGCGATCTCGTTTATCAGATGGGTTACCTTGCCGGCGCGTTCGACCGCGGAGGAGAGCGACTTGGCTACCTCCTCGGTGATTTTCACGCCCATGTCGGCGCTTTTGACCGACTCCTCAATCATCGCCGCGGTGTTCTTGGACGCCTCGGCTGAACGCAGGGCGAGGTTCCGCACCTCTTCGGCCACCACGGCGAACCCCTTGCCGGCCTCGCCCGCACGGGCGGCCTCGACCGCGGCGTTGAGCGCCAGCAGATTGGTCTGAAAGGCGATATCGTCTATCGTTCTAAGTATCTTGGCGGTATTGTCGGAAGAGGTCTTGATGGTGTCGATGGCCTCCGCCATGCGCTTCATCTCCCCGTCGGCCCGGCCGAGCGCATCGGTGGTGCTTTGTACCATCTCCTTGCTCTTGTTGGAGTTTTCGGCGTTCATCTTGGTCATGGACGACATCTCCTCAAGGCTCGACGACACCTCTTCGAGAGAGCTCGCCTGCTCGTTGGCGCCCTCGGCGAGGGACTGCGCGCCGTTTGAGATTTGGCCGCTCGCGCTCTTTACGTGGTCCACTGAGGTGTTTATCTCTTTTAACGTCCCGTTCAGGTCGGTGATCGTCTGCTTTATGGCGATGCTCATCGTATCGTTCTCGCACCTCGAGGCGATGTCGGCGGTCAGGTCGCCCTGAGCCAGGAGTTCGAGGATATCTACCTGCTTTTTCGTGCTGTCTACCATCTCCTGAAGCGCTTTGCTCAGCGTATCCTTATCGCCGCGGGAGTGGACTTTGTGCGTCATGTCGCCCTTGGCCACGAAGTTGATCAGCCGTTCCTGCGCGACGTTGGCATCTACGAGCTTATTAAACGCCGCGGCCAGCTGCTGCGTTTCGTCCTTAGAGGCGGCGTCTGCCGGCATATCCAAGCGGATATTCTCGATATCACCCTCCGACAGGGTTGCCGCTGCGCCGGCCAGCACCTTTATAGGCCTGGCGATGCCGCCGGATATCGAGCGGGCCACGAACACCACAATGGCTATGAGCGCCGAGAGGATCACGAGCATTATCATTACCATATTCGACTGTTTCTTCTCCATAGCGGTAGCGTCTAACCCCGAGAACATCATCCCGACGATGTTTCCTTCGGTGGTACGGATGGGGGAGTAGTAGGTAAACATGTTTTTGCCGGCGATTGCCATCGTGCCCATGTAGTCTTCCCCGCCCAAGACCTTTTTGGCCACATCTTCCTGCGCCTTGGTGCCGATGTTGCGCTTGCCGTCGTCGTTCAGGATGGTGGTCGATATGCGCTCGTCCCTCAGGAAAATGGTAACCTCGGTCTTGCTCACCTCCTTCACCATATCGACAAAATTGTCCCGGTCGAAACGGTAGCCGCTGCTGATCACGCCCACTACTTTGCCGTTATAATGGACCGGCGCCCCGCTGCGCAGAGACAGCTTTACCGCCGAACCCGCTTCAATCGTGGTGTACTGCGTCCCGGTGAGCGCATGTTTTACGTTCGACTGGCTGAGCACGTTGTCCCCGAAGTTTTCGGGTTCGTGCGTCCGAGCCAGCACGTTGCCCTTCGCGTCGGTGATCGTCATAAACTCTACGCCGCTTTTCACCGCTATGTTCGTGGCGACCGCCAAAAGCGACTTGCGGTCGCCCTTGCCCTCGGCGAACGCCGCTATATTCGTCTTGATCTCATAGTTGTCCGCCGTTGTAGCCGAGGCCTGCGCCGCGGATACGGACCGCTGCGCCATAAACGCATTCGCGATGTCGTTAGCTTTGTGCACATCGGATTCCTGCAGTTCGTGGACTAGGGTGCGGACATCGTAAATACCGACAATCCCCATGGTCAGGGTGCAGATGACCGCTGCACAGATCATGGGGACAAGAACTTTGGAGCGTATGCTCACTGAGCCTCCGGCGTTTAGGGTGTCGGCATAGTCAATATATATAAATGGTAGAATCCGGACGGGAAAAAATCAAGTTATGCGGGGATATTTATTCCCGGCCGCCGGCGACGGACGGGCGAATTTATGCCCCCAGCCCCGATTTTTAAGGGTATTTAGAAAAAAATCTAAATAAGTCTTGACACGCGCCGCCCGGTGATGTATTTTTGTATTTAGAAACATTTCTAAATACCGCTGAAAGGGGGTAACGGTTGGGTTTTGCGGAAACTTTCAAGGCACTTTCTGACCCCGCCAGGCGCGAAATCCTGATCATGCTTAAAAACGGGAGCATGAGCGCGGGGGAGATCGGGCGGCATTTTGATATGGCCGGGGCGACCGTGTCGTACCACCTGTCCCAACTGAAAAAAGCGGGGCTTATTCTCGAAACAAGAGACAAAACTTTTATAATTTACGAGCTGAACGCGTCGATTTTTGAAGAAGCGATGCTGTGGCTGGCTCAATTCAAAGGAGAAAAAAACGATGAAAACAAAAGTTAACTTCGCCACGCTGGCGCTGACATCCCTCGTCTGCCTCTTGCCGATGATTTTGGGGGCGGCACTTTACGGCGATTTGCCCGACACTGTTGCCGTGCACTGGAATATTAACGGCGAGGCTGACGGGTTCGCGCCCAAATATGTCGCGGTGTTCGGCATACCGCTGGGTCTGATGCTTACGAACATTATCCTTATAGTATTTGTCCGCAACGACCCCAAGCGGGAGAATGCCGCAAAGGCGATGCTGGGAATAGTGGAATGGATCGTGCCGGTCGTTTCTATCGTGGTTGGGCCGATTGTAGTGTTTATGGCTATGGGCGTCAACATCCCGGTAGTCGTTATCGTGTTTGCCCTTGTCGGCGTCATTTTAATTGTATTCGGCAATTATATGCCCAAAAACAAACAGAATTACACGATAGGCATCAAACTGCCCTGGACGCTCAACGACACCGAAAACTGGAATAAAACGCACCGGATGGCCGGATACCTGTGGATAATCTGCGGAATTGTCATCATCGGCACTGCATTTCTGCCCCTTCAAAACACAATCAGGCTCGTACTGCTGTTGACGACGCTGGCTGTAATAACCGTTGTGCCGGTTGTCTACTCGTTTTTAATACATCTAAAAAGCAAAAACGGGGTATGACGCACGTGCCAGGTTAAATCATAAGGGGCCGGACCGTGTTCGGCCCGTCCCCTCTGCACCGTCAATACAAATCAATACCGTACCCTATCCCCGAACGACGCACCCACCAAGTACCTCAAGGACGCCTACCGGAAGCTCATCACCGCCGTGGAGTCCGTCAAGGGCCAGGACGCGATAAACAAGGCCCTCGGTGCGGCCCAGAGCGCCAAAATCCGGTACAACGCCGAGCGGATCAGCCGCACGGAACTGGCGCGCGCTTACAACGAGGGGGTGAACGCGCGGTTCGACGATGACGACAGCGTGACCGGCTACAAGTGGTCGCTCTCCTCTCGGCACGTTTTTACCGACGAATGCACCCTGTTCGCCGAGCTCGACAACGGCGCGGGGCCGGGGGTATACCGCAAAGACGACTTCCCCACGCTGCCCGCGCACCCCAATTGCATGTGCATAAAAGACCCGCATTATGGCGAAATGCCGAAGAAAGTGGAGTTTCGGAGGGTGAAGGACTACCTCAAGGAACAGCCGGACAAGCGGCGGGCTGCCATGATCGGCAAGGCCGAGGCGGTGAACGAGACGCTGTACCGGCGGGGACTGGAGAAGCGGAACATCCATTTCGGGGAGGATTCGCGGCGGGTGCCGGAGGAGTTGATTGAGGCGGTAACGGAAGAAAGTTCAGGTGAAGACTTGAATTTGGGCGGGGAAAGTGCTATATTTAATACAAGGCCTGAGTTTAGCGGCGTTGTTGAAGGGAAGAGTATTGTTGGTGAGTACAGGGGCAACTCTGGCGAGTTTAAGCACACGATTAAAGACGTGGTGCATAAACAGGGCTTTGACGGGTTGCCGCGAGTTGTTTCTAAGGAAGAGTTTGACGAATTGGTAAAGGATGACCATTTTGTGGCTCAGAGGACAGTTTACGCCGACAGCCAAGAGTTGTTAGACCAATATAAGGAGCAACTAAGAAGTGGCGATTGGTATATTTCTTGTGATGTAGGCGGTGCACAGCACGGGCAAGGTATGTACTGCGCTGCTGACTACTCCAAGGGTGGAAATTGGGGCGGTATTAGTGCCGAGATGGATACTTACGCAGCGATTGGCGTGGATAAGGGCAAGCCGTTTAATTATCAGGATACGCTTACGATTGACAGATCGGCAAAGATACTAACCGTGCCAAAGGACAGAGAGGCCGCGGAGTATATCAAGGAGCAACACCGATTAGCCTATTTTAATCGATTTGCGACTGACGAGCAAAAACTGGCGGTTAATGAATTTTCAAGGCTTACCGCTGAAATTGATCGTACTAAAGATTTGGATAGAGTCGATTTGTTGAGAAACGAACGGCATGCGTTATTGGACGTCCCATTGAAGGACTTGCAAAAAAGATCGAGTGCGGCGTCAAAGGATTGGGTGGAGGGAGTTGAATTTCCCAAAGCCAAGGATCCCGGGGTTCTGGCGGTAGAGATGGGGTATGACGCAATAAATGCAGTAGGGCATGGGGCGAGCGGGTCGTATACGATCGTTCTTAACAGGACAAAATTAATTATAAGGGGTGGGCAATGAACAAACCTACAATGCAGTCATGGCCGGAAGGCACATACTCTTTTGATGATTATGCGCGTGATCAAATCGAGAAAGAGCGCAAGGCGATGTTGGCCAGCGAAACGCCGCTGGAGAGGGAATTGCGGCTGCGGCGTGAAAGAGCGTTCCGTGAGGAGTGGTCGTAATAAAGGTCACGGAGCGCTCAAGCGATCTCATAAAGTTGGAGGTTGTCCGTGAATAAGCTATCACAAAAAATTATTGATGATTTTTTGCCGCACGTGAAGCCTGACGGCCGCGACCAATTCAAAAAAAGCATTCCCCGGTTGATTGGCTGGATTGGCGAGATTGTCGAAATAAAAGATTTCCGTAGCGAGGACGGTAAAAGGATTTTGAGGCGTGAGTATCACGGTGAGCATGGCGGAAAGGTTGTTTTGAGTGCCGCTCGTGCCGGCGTAAGCAGTTTATAACACTGGTCCCCGCCTGACCGGGAGTGTCCCAAAATCTGTGTAAACTACCGTCATGGTGTTAAAGATCATGCTTCTATTGGAGAGCCGCACCTACGTTTAGCTGTACCAATAGTAT
>WQRV01000003.1 GCA_009786575.1 Chitinispirillia bacterium
CCCCCCACACACACACAAACACATACTCATATAACAATATAATAAAACATATATATGTTATATTATATATATTTAAATATACCGGTTATTATACTGCACGCTGCCGCATCTTGAAAGCCAATCGGCGGATGGAGGTGGTGTAAATGAACGATAATAAGTTTTTGTCAGGGCAAGTTGATTTAAGAAACTGCAATATATGCAATTTCAAAACGGAAACCGTCTATAAACTGAAGTTTATGGATATATTCGGGATGATAAGAGGGGAGTATGAACAAAAAATAAATATCTGCCCGAATTGCGGATTCATCTACACTTTGAATCCATTTGGAGAGGAGGCACTGGCAAACCGGTATAAAAACTGGTCAAAATTTGAATATGATGAAAATGATGTCTTTAACGCTAATGTTCCATATATGAGGCAGTGTGAGAGGCAGTACGATTTTATTAAGAATACGGTAGGGAGAACCGGGTCGGTATTTGAAGTAGGCAGCTCATCCGGTTTTAATCTCAGTATCTATGCGCGGGACGGCGTTGATGTATTTGGCGTAGAGCCGTCGAAGAGTAATGTTATATCGTGCAAACAGAGGTATGGAATTGATATGTTCAACGGAACTTTTCGTGAATATATGGAATCGGATGCCAACAAAGGCCCGTATGAACTGATTTTCCTCTCGCATGTACTTGAGCATATTATAAATCCGTATAACTTTATTTCCGCACTGTCCGGAATAAACAGCCGTTATATGTTTATAGAAGTGCCCAGCTTTGATTACAAGTTTTGTGACGAACCTTTTGGAATGTTTGCCGAAGAGCATGTGAATTATTTTACAGTGGATAATCTCAGAAACCTGATGAGGAAGGCAGGCTACGGCGTTATTGATGTAAATATGCATTTCTCTCTTTACAGAGACATTCCGGCCGGATGCCCGGTAATCTCCACATTATGGGAAAAGGCCGGTTTTGAAAAGGATAGATCGCTGACCGCAGACAGAGAACCGGTTTTGTCGTCCAAAAAGTTGTTGATGAGCTATATAGGGAAATCAATTGAGTGTGATAAGAAAATTATAATGGCAATTGACGGAATTAACGGCGATATAAGGCTCGCGGTATGGGGAACCGGCCACCATACATCGAGGCTGCTTGGGATGACAAGCCTGAAAGATAAAAATATCATAAAATTTTACGATTCGGATATCAAAAAACAGGGTATAGAGTATCACGGCAGAAAGATACTGCCGTTTGACCCGGCGGATGTGGAGAGCGGAGAAGTTGATATGATATTGATTTCATCTTATGTGGCGCAGAGAGCTATTGAGGAGATATTGACAAGTTACGGAATACACAATTATATCAAACTGTACTAAAAACTGCCCATAACCCGGCTGCTTGAGTGCGGATTAATTTTAAATTTGAGGCTGGGGGCTTGACGAATGATGCCGGCATAAACTATATTAGTGCAGATGCAGTCCTGTATAGCCTTGAAACCTTTAAGAGAGCGCACTTAGCCTACGATGAGACAATTTACCGGCACAATTGCCCAGTTTTTCAAGTTCTGCGTAGTAGGGCTGTCTAATACGCTGATATCCTATGCCGTCTACGCACTGCTTGTGTATCTCGGTGCCCATTACATCATCGCCAACGTAGCGGGTTTTATTATCGGCGTAGCCAACTCCTTTTTTTGGAGCCATAAGTTCGTTTTTAAGGATGAGACCGGCGGCAGACGCAATCTGCTGCATGCTCTCCTAAAGGCTTATGCGTCTTATGCCTTCAGCGGATTTGTGGTTTCCAGTGTCTTATTGTATGTCTTTATTGATGCTTTTGGAGCATCGGAATACATCGCGCCGTTTTTATTATTGCCAGTTACGGTGCCGTTAAATTATATTCTAAATAAGAAATGGGCGTTTAAACCGGCAAAACGGAGCGAGGAAAGGCCAAATGAAAAAGATCAGCATACTGATACCGTGCTATAACGAGGAGGGCAATGTAGTTCCCCTCAGCGGCGAGATTGTCAAAATTTTCGAGTCGGAGCTCGCGTCCTACGACTACGAGGTCGTTTTCATAGATAATTGCTCTACCGATGGCACAAGGCCGCTTCTGCGGGAAATCTGCCGGCAAAATCCCAGGATAAAGGCGATATTTAATGTCAAAAACTTCGGGCAGGTCAACTCCCCCTACCACGGGTTGTGCCAGACAACCGGCGACTGTACCATCGGCATGTGCGCTGATTTTCAAGATCCGCCCGAGGTCATCCCGGCGCTCGTCAGGGAGTGGGAAAACGGGTATAAGATAGTATCCTGCATAAAAACGAAGAGCCGTGAGAACCCGGTTATGCGGTTCATCCGGACCTGCTACTACAAGGCCATCAAAAAGATGTCGGCAGTAGAGCAGATAGAGCATTTTACTGGCTTTGGGCTCTATGACAGATCATTTATCAACATCCTGAAAGATTTGCAGGAACCGCAGCCGCTGCTTCGCAGCCTTGTTGCCGAGCTGGGCTTTCAGCGCAAGGAGGTTTGCTATGAGCAGGCGAAGAGGAAGGCCGGAAAGACCAAAAATAACTGGTATACCCTGTACGATTTGGCGATGCTCACTTTCACCTCCTACACGAAGACCGGGCTTCGGCTTGCCACGCTGGCCGGGTTCATGCTGGGCGGACTGACCTTTCTTGTGGCGCTGGTGTACTTTATCTACAAGCTGCTCTACTGGGACAGCTTCGACGCCGGTATAGCCCCGTTGGTCATAGGTGTATTTTTAATTGGCTCCGTGCAGCTGTTTTTTATTGGTTTCATAGGCGAGTACGTGATGGCCATAAACACGCGGCTGCGGCTCATGAACCGGCCGCTTGTGATAGAGGAGGAGCGGATCAACTTCGGAGACTCCCAAATTGAGCGCAATCTCCGAGAATAACAGGAAGATCGTAAAAAACACCCTCGCGCTCTATTTCCGCCAGATAATTACTATGGCCGTGGCCCTGTTTACGTCGCGGATCGTTTTGCAGGCGCTTGGTGTTACCGATTACGGGATAAACAACGTGGTTGGCGGCGTGGTGGCGATGCTGTCGTTTATGACGAGTGCCCTCTCGGGGACGACGCAACGGTTTTTGTCCGTGGAATTGGGAAAGAACGATCTTGTACGGTTGAAGCAGATCTTTGCGAACGCTCTCTCTCTGCACGTTATCCTTATATTTCTGACGGTGATCATTGCCGAGACGGCTGGGCTGTGGTTCCTTCAGAATAAACTCGTTATTCCGCAGGAGAGGGTTGCCGCCGCGTTTTGGGTTTACCAGTTTTCGGTAATACTGTTTGCGGCGGGTATTTTTTTCGCTCCGTTCGAGGGGGCTATCAGAGCCCGCGAAAGATTCGATTTTTACGCGAAGATGAGCATCTTCGATGTGGTTATGAAACTTGTTACCGTCTATTTGCTTGTAGTACTGCCCTACGATAAACTCGCGGCGCTGGCCTTTATGTGGCTGTGCGTGGGGCTTATCGGGAAAATAATTGTATACGTCTACTGCCACAGGAATTTTGAGGAGTGCAGGGCCGGATTATCGTGGACAAAAGATTCTGTCAGGCAGCTGCTGGGGTACAATGCCTATACGGTCATAGGCTCTATTTCTTATATTATCAGGTTTCAGGTGCTTAATATAATATTGAATTTATATTACGGCCCGGTTATGAACGCCGCGCAGGGGATAGCGAATACCGTGTATATGGCCGTATCTTCATTCTCCGATAACGCGGCGCTGGCGACCCAGCCGCAAATTGTTATGAGCTATGCCCAAAACGACAGGCAGAGGCTGTGGAGCCTCATAACGAAATCGTCGCGGATCTATTTTTACGTACTTTTGATTTTGGCGCTCCCGGTTATTCTGGAGATAGACACCGCTCTTTATATCTGGCTTGGGGATTACGCCGAATATGCCCCGGTTTTTGCACAACTGTTTTTGCTGGAGGCCCTGCAAAGAGTTTTGTGGCTACCTATAATGACTGCGAATTCGGCGGTTGGAAAGCTGGGTGCGGTTACTGTAAGCAGCATCGTTTGCCGGCTGTTTATTTTGGTATGCGCGGTTTACGTAGGCCTGCGCGGGTTGTCCCCGGTATATATCTACGCCGCCGCGCTCGTTTTGCAGGGTATTGCGTACCTTATCTCTCTGATAATCGTGTTAAAAATGCAGCTCTGCTTTTCAATCCGCAGATATCTGGCGGATGTTGTATGGCCGGTGGCAATAACGGCCCTTATTTCCGCTTCGCTTCCGGTTGCTGCACACTGCCTCTTCTCAAAAACGCTGTTGTCTTCCTGCGGGGTAGGGATTTTTTCTTTGGCCTGGTGCGCGGCAGCGGTTTTTTGCGTGGGTCTTAACAGGAATGAGAGGCAGATGGTTATAAATAAACTGCCTCTTATCCTAAGGCAAATAGTATTTTTTAAAAGATAGGCCTGGGGAAAGATAGTGGCGGATAAAGGGGAAACAGGCGGATATTTACGCGGGAAACTGTAATTATGAAGATATTAATCATCAACACATACGACATAACCGGAGGCGCCGCCAGGGCTACGTTCCGGCTGCGCGAGGCTTTGGTACGAAGCGGCGCAGACGCCCAAATGCTTGTGGCGCGCAAACGGGGAGATGCCGATAGCGTCGTTACGCTGGCCGATAGCAGAATTGCTGATACTATGACAACTGTGCGCATGATCTATGACCGTTTGCCTGTCAGGAAATACAGGAAGACGATGGACAGAAGATGGGGGCCGTTTTCGGCCGCTCGCGTCAGAAATAAAAAGCTGGTCAATGCGATAAATTCGTCCGGCGCGGATATTATTCATTTGTGCTGGATTGCCCACGGCATGATTGCGGTCGAGGATTTGGCCGAAATCAAAGCGCCGGTTGTGTGGAGGCTGCCGGACATGTGGGCGTTTACCGGAGGGTGCCACTACGCTTGCGATGTTGACGGCGATGTTACCGCAATGTGTGATAAATATATGGGCGGATGCTGCAATTGCGGCATCCTCGGCAGCGGGGTTGAGCGGGATCTGAGCTATCGGATATTTGAGCGGAAAAGAAAAGGGTTTGCCGGAATTAAGGATATGACGGTGATTGGCGTCAGTAAATGGCTGGCGGATTGCGCAAAGAAAAGTGTGCTGTTTGCGGGGAGGGATGTCGTCTGCCTGCCCAACCCGTTAGACACAAATATCTTTAAGCCTGACGATAAGCAGGCAGCACGGGAGAGATGGAATTTGCCCGGTGATAAAAAACTGATACTTTTCGGAGCGGCAGACGCCGCGTCAACGCCATATAAGGGGTATGATCTGTTGATCGAATCGTTAAAAAAGATATCATCAACGAATGTAGAATGTGTGGTCTTTGGGGCGGATGAGCCGGATGTACGTCCGGATCTGCCGTTTAATGTCCGTTATGTCGGACACTTGAGTGATGATACCGGCCTGGCGTCACTATACAGCGCCTGCGATGTGATGGTCGTCCCGAGCAGGCGGGAGGCGTTTGGGCAGACGGCGTCGGAATCGCTGTCGTGCGGAACCCCGGTAGCCGCGTTTGGGATCGGCGGATTGTTGGACATCGTAGATCATAAGAAAAACGGTTATCTGGCCAGGCCGTTTGACACGGGGGATTTGGCCTGCGGCATCGATTGGGTGCTCAGTTACGGAGAACCGGAAAAATTATCCCGAAGCGCGCGGGAGAAGGCGGTTGGCGAGTATGATTACGGAGTTGTCGCCAAAAGATATATCGACCTTTACAGGCAGGTTTTGAGATGACGCCGGGATTATCGATAATCACCGTAAACTTCAATAATAAAGACGGTTTTATCAAGACCGCCGATAGTGTTATCGCCCAGACCTGGGGTGACTACGAGTGGATAATTATTGACGGCGGCTCGACAGACGGAAGCGCTGAGGTTATTCGGGAATACGCAGAAAAATCAGGCAAGGTTGCTTTCTGGTGCAGTGAGAGGGACGGCGGGATTTACGAAGGGATGAACAAGGGGATCGCGGCGGCGTCGGGCCGGTATCTTTATTTCCTCAACTCCGGCGACTATTTGCGTGAGCCTGCGTCGCTGGAGGGGATTTTTGCGTTTGATTTTGACGAGGATATAGTCTTTGGGGATATGATGCTGGAGGGGGATGATGGCGGGTATGTTATATGGAGATACAAAAACAGGCTCCATCCGTCCGATCTGCTCTACGGTTTCCTGCCGCACCAGAATATGTTTATCAAGGCGCGCCTGTTTGGGGGCGGCGGTTACAGGACGGATCTTCGCCTCGTTTCTGACTGGGCGCACTATACTGCGGCGATATGCCGGGGTAATGCCTCGTACAGGCATATCCATACTGTACTCGCGGTAAATCAGCGCGGCGGGGTCAGCGGCAGCGCGGGCCACTGGTATATTCAAAAAGCGGAGCGGAGGATGGCGGTAAGAGAGATATTCACGCCGCTGCAGCGTTTCTGCTATATTTTCACCGTGGCGTCGCTCAGAAACAAAATTTACAAGGTCTCGCTCCGCCTGAAAAAGTTATCAGAAAAACTGAACCGCCGGGGAGCGGGGGAATGAAAAAAACTGTAGCGATAGTCTGCTCCGACATAACACAGCTTGGCGGGATAGAGAGGGCGGTGTGCGGCTTCTCCGAAAGCCTTATCAGGTATGGCGGATACGGCGTGGTGATAATAAGCGTCAATTCGGGCGGAGGGGATCCTTACTATAAACTGCCGACGGAAGCGTCGGTTGTGCACTTAGGCATAAAAAATTCGGCAAACCTGCCCGCCCGCTGTATTTCTTATGTTGGGATGGTCAGGAAGATCGCACAAATTTGCCGCGAATTAGGTGTTGATATAGTCATAGGTACGCACGTCAGGCTGAACATCCTGCTGCGATTTACCGGAGGGAAGAAGTTGATAAGGATAGCGTGCGAGCACAATAGCTACAATTACGCCACGCCCTACACGTCTCTGGCCCGCAGGCTCACATACCAAAAACTTGACGCCGTAGTCCTTCTGACCAAAAATGACGCTGCCAAATACGGCTTTTGCAAAAATATAAGAGTAATCCCAAACGCCGCCCCATTCTTCGCGCCGCGTCTCTCGGATTTGAAGCGCAACGTGGTAATTTCCGCCGGCCGCCTCGAAAAGATTAAGGGGTTCGATATCTTGATAAAAGCCGTTTCGCTGATAAAGGGCGAATGCGCCGGCTGGAAGTTCAAAATTTTCGGGGAGGGGAGCGAGAGGGAGCGTCTGTTGAGATTGATCGTCGAAAACAGGCTGGAAGATACCGTCGAGATACTACCCGCTTCCCGGGATATCGAAAACGAATATTTCAATTCAGGCATATATGTACTTCCGTCGAGGATGGAGTCGTTTGGCATGGTCCTTCTGGAGGCGAAATCATGCGGCCTGCCTGTGGTATCATTTGACTGCCCAAACGGCCCCGCCGGTATCGTCAGAGACGGGGTTGACGGGGTTTTGGTCGAAAACGGAAATGTATCGGCGCTGGCGCAGGCGCTGCTCAAGCTGATCAAAGAACCGGATATTAGAGAAAAATACGGCTGTGAAGCCGCAAAAGATATTGAACGGTTCTCGTCGAAATGTATTTTTG
Organism: Chitinispirillia bacterium; assembly: GCA_009786575.1. Taxonomy (GTDB): domain Bacteria; phylum Fibrobacterota; class Chitinivibrionia; order Chitinivibrionales; family Chitinispirillaceae; genus GUT77. Next base: position 7,602 of record WQRV01000003.1, read on the forward strand.
AGATGTGGGAAGAACTTTTAACCGGATTGACGAGGTAACGGCGGCTATGTTCTCTATAATAATACCGGTATATAATGTAGAAAAATACCTTGATAAATGCCTGCAGAGCGCTATCCGGCAAACATACTGCGATATCGAAATAGTTGTAGTAAACGACGGCAGTACCGATAAATCTGCTGAGATCATCGAAAAATACCGTTCGCAAGACGCCAGAATAAAGGTTGTCACACAGGAAAATGCCGGGCCTGGCGCGGCCAGAAACAGCGGTTTGAAAGCCGCCGGGAAAGAGTATGTGATGTTTGTCGACAGTGACGATTTTATTGAGGATAATGCCTGTGAGCGGCTGGCGGAGTATATAAAAGAAGACAGGTGCGATGTATACGTCTTCGGCCTGTACTATGATGCTGGTAATAAAAAAAACGCGGGGCGGCAGAGCCTGCATCACAAAAAATACCTGGACGGAAGAGAGTATATGGAGGCCGCCCTCATAAACAGCAGCTTCAGGACGTTTGCTCACAGTAAACTCTTCAGGCGCGAAATGCTTACGGCAAACGGGGAAGAGGTCAAATTTGTTGAAGGGCTGCTATACGAAGACATGCTCTTTATCGTACAGGCGCTCTGTAAAGCTAAGTCGGTCTCAACCATTCCGGAATGTTTGTATCACTACGTTCAGCATCAAAGCGGACGGATTACCGTACGGCACAACAATAAGGATCTTGATGTTCTGACATTTGTTGATATGCTGAACAGGGGATATTACAAAACCGGAGAGATAAATAAAATTATATACGCTGTACTGACTTTCAGATGGGTATCTTCCTGTCTGATCCGCAAGTACATCGGCAGGTATTTTTCCGACAGCTTGGCGAAAGAGGTCATAAATACGGTGATAAATGACCCAAATTTCGCGGAGACTGTGAGGCTGTGCGCTAAAATACGAGGGATTCCCAAGAGAGACAAATATCCGGCATTGCTCCTGACTGTGAGCCCGTTTCTCTACAAACTCGCTGTTTACTGCATCGTGCGGTTGAGAGGATGATGGCCATGAAAACACGCGAGTTTGGCATTTTTGAGTCCGGGAGGCTGAATACCTTCGACAAGTTCTACGTGGTGTCGCTTTTTTTCTATTGTTTCCTGCTCTTCTCGCCAACTGTCTACGCGATAGTTCCGTTCTCCTCCGCGCTGGCATTTGCCGTTCGTATCTTTATTGCCGCAGCGCTGACAATATACACGGCAGAGCAGGCTGTACGGCGGGGGAGTGTAAAAATAAACAAGGGGCTGCTTTGCATATCATTCGCGTTTGTGCTGCTGTCGCTGATACCTACGGCGTACCATAAGACCGCGTACCTGCTGGTCAACGAGTTCGTCAGTTTCTATCTTGTCTACATGTTTTTCCTTTTTTATAAGAAAAAATATTTGCAGCCGCTGGTGAGTCTCGCTACGCCCTTTATGTTTCTGATGCTCGCGCTCTCGATAACCGGGTTTGCCTATGCGTTTCTCGGCTTCCCGCCCATAGCGTCCGGGACGGTATCGGCGGGCAGCGCTACGCGGATGTACTACTGGTACCTTACGACGGGCGCGGTCGATAACGGCATATTCGGCAGCATAATCCGACCGCAGGCGATATTCGACGAGCCCGGCGGTTTCTCGTTCTTCATTTGCACACTCTGTTTCCTGCGGGTTCTGGCGAAGAGGCGCGAATCAGCCACGTTTATCCTGCTGCTACTCGGCAACATCACTTTCAGCATGATACACGCAATGATCTTCGTCCTCTATATCTGCCATTTGGCGGTAACGTATACAGCGAAAAAAAGGTTTGCCGTTTACGCTGCCGCTGTCGTGACGATGATGTTTTTGGCGTACCTGCCGTTGAAGAAACAGGTGGATGAGCTGCTCTTCGCGCGGTTCGTGATAAATCAGAGTACCGGGCATTTTGATGGTAACAACAGGGCCTACTTGCTCGAAAACGCCGTGAACGCCGTAAAACAGGACAACTCCGTGCTGATCTGGGGAATGCAGCGGGATGCCGACGGGCTTACTGTTATGGACAAAATGTGGGGCTACGGCGAAAATCCGCTGGCACCGGCGCTAAAATTTGGGATATTTATAGCATGGCTCTACTACTTTTACTTGGCGTTCTTCGCAATGTGCGCCGCCGCAGACAGAAAAAGAGCCTTCATATATCTGGCGGTCATACTGATGTTCATGCAAAGGCCGGAATTCTACAGGGGAGGGCCGGCCGCCAACGTTCTGGTACTCTTCTTCACCAGCTGGGAAATAGTAAAATACCGTATCGCTAAATACAGGATGACGGCCCGCGGATCACCGCCGCAGGTATCGCCGGAACCGCGGGGCCTGTAAATCACGGCAAAGTTGACGCGAGCGATAACGCCGCCTCAACCGTATCATCCATATCCAAATATCTGTACGTCCCCAGCCGCCCGCCGAAAATTACTTTGGACAGGGATTTTGCGAGGGCGTGATATTTGTTGTATAGTGATGTGTTGGCGTCGTCATTAACCGGATAATACGGCTCGCATCCGGGAGTATATTCCGCCGGGAACTCCTTGGTGATGACCGTTGACGGTTGGGTTCCGAATTCAAAATGTTTGTGCTCGATGATTCTAGTATACGGCGTTTCGGAATCGGTATAGTTGATGACCGCGTTGCCTTGATAGTTTGGGATGGCGAGGGATTCGTGTTCGAAGCGTAAGGTACGGTATGCGAGTTTTCCGAATCGGCAGCCGAAGAATTCGTCGATCATCCCGGTAAAGATAATTTTGTCGGCGCAGTTATCAAGCGCGTCTTTGTCAGTGAAATAATCACAATTCAGGCGGACTTCCGTGCCGGCGAGCATTTTATCAATCATCCTGGTATACCCGCCGGCAGGGATGCCCTGATATCTGTCATCGTAGTAATTATTATCATAGATAAAGCGGACAGGGATCCTCTTGATGATTGATGCCGGGAGGTCAACACAACTGCGCCCCCACTGTTTTTCGGTGTATCCCTTGATCAGCAGTTCATAAATATCCCGCCCGACGAGCGATACCGCCTGTTCTTCGAGATTTTGCGGGGTAGCGGTGATTTCCTGAGATTGTTCGGCGATACGTTCTCTGGCTTGTGATGGGGTGACGACACCGGGCCATATCCTGCAAAACGTATTCATGTTAAACGGCAGGTTGTAGAGGCGGCCGTTGAAATTGGCGATGGGGGAGTTAATGTATTTGTTGAAGTCAGCGAATTTATTGACGAAGCTCCACACGTCACGGTTATCGGTATGAAAGATATGTGCGCCGTAGGTGTGGATATTAATCCCGTCCTGTTCTCCTGTAAAGCAATTCCCGGCGATATGATTTCTCCGGTCAATAATCAGGCACCGCTTCCCGCGCCCTGTCAGCACATTGGCAGCGGTTGCGGAGAAGAACCCCGCGCCAACAAAGAGATAATCGTAATCAGCACCGCTTCGCGTACTCATAGGCCTTATTTATCGCCGTGCGGTTCTTCTCTATCATCGCGCCCATCTTTTCGAACTTGCTTTTCACAGCCTCGTCAAGCGCGGCTGACGTTCCCGATGCCACAATCTTCGTTTTTCCGCTGAACCGCTCCTCGACCGCTGTCATCACGGCATTCAGGTCAACAAGCGTGTCGTCAAGCCCGCAGAGGGCGCCGAGCATCGTCATGTTCATCGACAGATCGGAGCCGGTAAATTCAACGGATAACTTTGTTGCAGGCACGTAGACTACTTTTGCTTTGATATTGTCAAGAACCGCCTTGTCCCTGTCATGAATGACAGGGTCGGCGGAGTTGACGAGGATCAGCCCGCCATCCTTAAGCCCGGCGTGAAAAGGCAGCGTGTGCGATTTGCCTATCGTTATCACCTGCGGATCGAATACCATAACGATGTTCGGGTACATTACCTCGCCGCGGTCGTAGATTTTTTCGGATGATATCCGCACGTAGCTTTCGGTTGGCGCGAGACGCTTTTCCGCGCCGAAGAACGGGTTGACGACAGCGTACTTACCCGTGGCCACAACGGCGGTGCCGAGGATGTGGGCGGCGGTGACTACGCCCTGTCCGCCGAGGCCGGCCATCCTTATGTCAAGATTCGATCTTTTCATGGTCTATTTAGCCTCCTTTAATTCACCGATACGGCTAAGATACGCGGATGCCTCTTCCGTCATGTACTCTTCGTATTGATAATAGGTTTTCTCAACGTCTTTAGCGGCTTCCAGCGTCTTGCCGGGAGAGAATTTCAGGTTCGTCGGGCACGGTGTGTAGACCTGTACGTACGTCGGCCCTACCTCACGCGCTATCAACACCGCCCGTCTGACCGCCGTCCCGAATTTCTTTGGGCTTGCGACAGTCGTCCTCACTGCGTATGCGCAGCCGGCAACTTTTGCCATCTCGAACACCGGGATCTTCGGGAACTTCTTGCCGGTCGGGGCCATGTTGAGAACCTTGCCCTCAACCGTCATGCCGCTCTCCTGCCCGCCCGTGTTGCCGTATACCTCGTTGTCGAGCATCACCGTGGCTATGTTTTCTCCGCGGAACCACGAGTGCAGCGTGTAGTCCAAGCCTATGTCCGCCACGCCGCCGTCGCCAACCATCACAAGCACATCCTTAACTTTGCCGGGATGACGGATTTTCAGCATCCTCTTAAGCCCGGTGGCTACAGAGTTTTGATTGCCGAATGCGGTGCAGGAGTAGCACAGCGCCGATTGCGTCAGCGCAAAGTAGGCGCAGCCGGGGGTGCCGATGATTATAGTGTTTTCGGGCGACGGCAAACTCGCAAGGCCAAGCCTGATCCCCAGCGACACCCCGCATCCGGCGCAGTGCGGGTGCGGCTCGGTGATCTCCCGAAAACTCCCCAGGTCGTCAACAGTACCGGGCGCTGATCTGTTATAAGGGCCGTTGGCGACGAGGTCCTTATAGCCGGGGGTCAGCACATCCTCAAACTCTTTTGTTGGCGTTATGATATTTTTTGACATGGATTACCTCGCAGCCTTTTTGATAACGTCAATAATAACCTCGCCCGGCAGCGACATACCGCCAAACACCCTTGGGCCCGCGATTACGCGGCTGTTATTGTCAATTGTCCCCATAACTTCCCGCGCGAGCCAGCCGCCGGCGTTGAACTCGGGGATGACGATAGCCGACGCGCGGGCAGTGGCCTGCGCTATTTCGGCTGCGGGGAACGGGCGGATGGATTTTACCTTTATGAGCCCTGCCGTTATCCCGTCCCGCTCCGCCATCGTCCTTATCGCATCGCGGCTTTGGGATACCGCGATGCCCGAGGCGATTATCATTATATCTGCGCCGGGATTTTCGACTTCTATCAGGCCGCCCATATATTTGTTGATATGCTTGCGCGCGCGCTCCGCGGCGGCCAGAACCTCCTGATGCCAGCTCGCGCTCGCGGCGTACGACACGAAGTTGCACTTGTTAAGCAGCGGGTCCCTCACCATCTGCATCGGCGCGTGCTCCATGTCGAACGGAGGTATCGGAGCGATATCCGGATTGTATTCGCCGAGTTTGATATTGTCGGGAGGCAGCATGATGACCTCGCGCGTGTGCGTGACGAAGAAACCGTCCGCGAAAACTCCAACCGGAAGGTGGACCTCTGACTGTTCGGCTATGGCGTACCCCGCCAGAATAAAATCAAAGAAGTCCTGCGAGTTCTCGGCGTGGAACATTATCATCCCCGTGTCAAGCAGGAAAGCCATCTCGATATTTTCGGGCTGTATGGATGGCGGCAGCGCCACGCCCCTGCACATGAACGCGCAGACGATCGGCTGGCGCGAGCCCGCCCACACGGGGAACATCTCCATTGCCCGCAGCGTGCCGGGGCCGCTTGTCGCCGTGAACACGCGCCCGCCGCCAAGCGACGCCCCGTGAACCGCCGCCATTACCGCAAACTCGTTCTCCGCGCGGTAGTAATCCTTTATGTAACCCTGCGCGAACAGATCTCCCGTCAGGTGCATGCTCTCGCTCTGCGGCGTGATCGGGTAGGCGATCGCCATATCGATCCCGGCGCGCCTGACGGCCTCGGCGACCGCCTCGCTGCCGGTCATGAAGGCTCGCTCCCGCGGGGCTTTTAAAAGCAGTTCTTCCGGGCTGACGGCTTTCTGGTTCGGCCCGGCGCTGGCTGCGGCATTGATATTTGCTGACATTGACATTATATCAATCCTCTGAGTTGATTGCTTTTTTGGGGCAGACGGCCGCGCACAGCAGGCACGCCTTGCAGAATATTTTGTTGATGACGACTTTTTTGCCGCCGTCCCCGCGCTTAATAACGTTCGGTTCGGGGCAGGCCTTAATGCAGATCCCGCAGCCGGTGCACGTTTCCTGATTGACAACTACCGCCATCTTATACCCCCCCTTTTGAGATCGATTTGACCTTTGCGGTAATGGCGCCGATCTTCGCCGCGTCCACATCCCTGAGCGATATCATAGCCTCGTCCGACGCCGCGTAATCGCTCAGGCAAATCGTATAGCAGCCTGTCCCAGCGCGAATCATCCTCAATGCAAAGTTGGCATAGTGAGAATGCACGCCGACGAATACGCACACGTCTATACCGTTATGCTGGATCGTAATGTTAGGATGGTTGACGCTGATCTCTATTTCCGGGTTGATCCGCGGGCTTTTGGCCCGGTAGTCGGGCATGGGGTAGATTTTCGCCCCGCACGCTGCGGCGAGCTCTCTCACGGCGGCCGCTTTGGGCCCGGCGCCCCCGTTCCACTGCCACATCAAAAGCGGCCCCGGGCAGACCGCCGGCCTCTTTGCGGAGGCGAGCTTCTCCGCAATCATCCCCAAAGCGTCATTTTCGGGGATGATGCCGCCCTCAACGAACGCGCCGCCCTCATCCGGCAGCACGACGCCCATAAGCGCCGCCGTAACGGGCACAAACCCCTCCGGGCCGGGCAGGATCCTGTATTTTTCCGAAATCATCAAAATATCCCCCGTTATAGATTGTCCATAAATATACAAAATGCCGCCTGATAATTTTGGGATTTTTTAAATCTGAAAAAAAACTTATAAATAATCTTGACTCCATCACTAAAATATACTATATTAATATCAACAATCCCGCGGCGCGGCGTACTGTTCTGGTACGCCGCTCTCGTTGTACAATTTTCAGGTTCTTCTCTTACATCTCTATAGTTACTCCGTAAACGGCAGTTTCCGCTGCCCGCAGTGCCCTTGTTTTACCCAAATTATTTAACCAAAACCTTTAATCCCCAAACAGGAGGAGAAGATGAAGTTATTGTACGGATTGTTTTTTGTTGCCGCGGCCCTTGTGTCCGTGGCCGCCCTAAGCCTTTCCGGCGGATGTGCTGAGGTACCGGGCGACAGGATGCCGGATCCTGTCGTTGATACGGTTGTCGTAGTTGATACGTTAGTGTTTGACGACACGGTCGTGGTTTGCCGGACGGCCGTCATCGGCGGCAGCGCGGCGCCGTCAGTCTGTGATACGGTCGTCCTCGGCGATATCGAGGTCCCGTTTATCGTTACGCGGGTCGATGAATCGGTCAACAGCTACTGCCTGTACCCGATAACGTTCACGGCGTTCCCGGCAGCGGAGGATTTGCGGCATATTGAGGCGGTATACCTGGACTTGGATCTGGCGGCGGAGGGGACGGAACCCGTGGAACTGGTGCCGCCTACCTGGTCGGCGGTGTTCAGCTACGCCGATACCGGGGGGCATATTGCGCGGATGCGGGTCGTGATGCATGGGAGCGAATTCGTGCTTACGGAGGAGTTTGAGGTACGGACGGCGGTGCGGTTCGACATTCCGCCGGTCAGCATATCGGTGGAAGACACGGGCTCGTTTCATACCTTCAGGGCGGGCGGATACAGGCATCGTGATGCCTGTTGGGTGTGGGACTTGACTAATATAGGAGGTAGAGTTATAAAAACATTTACGGACACGGTATCGGCATTTGTCCGTGGTGAGCATGATACCGCGGTTACCGTTTACCAGGAGGACAGTTCGGGCCGGCGGACGCCGGGTGTGGATGTCGGATTTAAGTCGGTTATAGGCACGATGTACTCCGTTACGGTGGAGGTTGGGGGGGCCGGCGCGGCGGATATATCGCCGAGGAGGGAGTTTTTGGTGCCTTACAGGGGCGAGGTGTCGGTTACGGTGCGGGCGCTTGTGAACACCAAGATTGCCTCCGTGTCGGTCAACGGGGCGCCGCGGTACGTATTTGACGGCCTTTTGGTGCGCGATACGGCGCTTACATTTGCGGGGATCACTTCCAACACCCGCATATTGGTGTCGTTGGCGGAGATCGACACCGTCATGCCGGATGTGAAGATAGTCTGGCCGGTGATCGGTACGGGGGACAGGTCGGTAGTGCCTGGGATCTGCCTCGGCGGCGTGTTTGCCTACAGGCTCAACAAGCGGATGGCGTCCGGGGTTGCCAGGTGGTTGGACCTTGACAACATCTACAATGCGGACAAGGACTCTCTGCGGAGCGTGAGGATTCCGGGGGATATATTCGATGCTCCCCATAATCTTGCCGAATTGATAACCAAGGCCCCCGTTATCTACGAGTCGCCGAAGCAGTATCTGGAGGAGGGGCTCCAAAGGTTTAACTTCGAGATCAGCCCTGTGGCGGCCAAGCGGTATACTCATGGAGCCGGCCGCCTCTACAGGCTGGAACTGCAGTTCGCCGATTCTCTGGGGAATTTGTCCGCCGTGGAGAGCCGGATAGTGAATACAAGGGCTGACGGCCGTTCCTGTGAAGATGCTATAAATGAGTGGCTGAGGGCCGAATAAAAATAATTTTACAGTTGCGCGGCGTTATTGCCGTATATTATATTGTGTTGACGCCTGGTGCGGGTGTACCGGCGTCGGCACATATAATATAGAATATAGGGACGTACAGATGGCCAAGGGCAAAGATACCGATTTTTTGGCGGGCATGAAGGCGGCGCTCGTGGGCTCCGAGATGGAGGAGCAGTTCCTCAAGCGCCGGGAGATCTTCCTTTGGGGTGAGGTGAGCGACCGCAGCGCCGAGGAGGTTGTGAAGAAGATACTCTTCCTCGACGGGGCTGGCGAGGGGGATATTACGATGTTCATCAACAGCCCGGGCGGCGTGATCTCCTCGGGGCTCGCGATCTACGATGCCATGTGCAGCGTGAAGAGCGATGTGGCTACAGTGGTGATGGGGCAGGCCGCAAGCATGGGCGCGGTGCTGCTGTGTGCGGGAGCCGCGGGCAAACGTGCCGCATGGCCGCACGCGCGGGTGCTAATCCACCAGCCGCTGATCTCCGGGAACATGTACGGCCCGGCCAGCGACATCCAGATCCAGGCCGAGGAGATGCTGCGCACGAGGGAAAATTTGAATAAAATCCTGGCGTCGCACACCGGCCAGACCCTCAAAAAGATAACTGAGGATACCGACCGCGACTACTTTATGTCTGCCGAAGAGGCCAAAAAGTACGGTATTGTGGACAAAATAACCCAATAAGCCGTTTTTTTGGGGGATAACGGCGGCACCGGGGCCCCCTGATCTACCGCTCCGGCAAAACATAATTCAAAAAAAAATAAAAAAATGTATTGACACCGTCAATACCATATATTATTTTTGATAAGTTTTCCCCCAAAATTTGGGTAAAACAGAAAAAAACAGTAATTTGGGTAGGTGCCCGAGTGGCTAAAGGGGATGGACTGTAAATCCATTGGCTCCGGCCTACGGTGGTTCGAAACCACCCCTGCCCACTTTAAATATTGGTGTGCCGGACATATTTTGCGGAATTCGGCCGGTATAGCTCAGTTGATAGAGCTTCCGACTTGTAATCGGAGGGTCGGGGGTTTGAGTCCCTCTGCCGGCATTAAGGTTGTCGCGGTTTTTGCGGGTATAGCTCAATTGGTAGAGCTCCACCCTTCCAAGGTGGCTGTTGTGAGTTCGAGTCTCATTGCCCGCTTGGACAGTGCAGTCGCCCAGGTAGCTCAGTAGGTAGAGCACATCCTTGGTAAGGATGAGGTTCACGGGTTCGAGCCCCGTCCTGGGCTGTATTTTTGTGGTTTGGCGCGGATGTTTGGTAGCGGCGGCAGGTATCGCCGGACGGGGGGCAGATTTTTTTGGTTAAAAATTTGACTTGATCCGTGCCATATACTATTTTCCAAAGACTGTACCGAAAAGTGACTATGTCAATAAAAAATATAAACAATTCACCATATCTCCGGAGAGGTTTTCATGTCAAAGGAAAAATTTGACCGCGGTGGTAAGCCGCACGTTAATGTTGGAACGATCGGGCACGTCGACCATGGTAAAACTACGCTGACTGCCGCGATTACGCGTGTCATGTCCACCAAGGGGCTCGCCAACTACGTCCCTTACGACTCTGTAGCCAAGGCATCCGAGTCCCAGGGCCGCCGCGACGAGACCAAGATCCTCACGATCGCCACGTCGCACGTCGAGTACGCGACCGAGAACCGCCATTATGCCCACGTTGACTGCCCGGGCCACGCGGACTACGTCAAGAACATGATCACAGGCGCCGCCCAGATGGACGGGGCGATCCTGGTTGTCAGCGCCGCCGACGGTCCCATGCCGCAGACCCGCGAACACATTCTGCTCGCCCGCCAGGTCGGTGTGCCCTACATTGTCGTATTCCTTAATAAGGTAGACGTCGTAGACGACCCCGAGCTCCTCGACCTCGTAGAGATGGAAGTCCGCGAACTCCTGAGCAAGTACGACTTCCCCGGCGACGACACGCCCATCGTCCGCGGCAGCGCCATAGGCGCCCTGACCAACCCCGAGGATCCCGACAAGGCGAAGTGTATCCTCGACCTCATGGCCGCGGTGGACAGCTACGTCCCCACGCCGGAGCGCGAAGTAGACAAGCCCTTCCTCATGTCGGTCGAAGACGTCTTCTCCATCACCGGCCGCGGCACCGTTGCCACGGGCCGTGTTGAGCGCGGTACGGTCAAGGTCGGCGACGAAGTCGAGCGCGTCGGTTTGAGCGACGAGAAGAAGAAGACCGTCGTCACCGGCGTCGAGATGTTCCGCAAGCTGATGGACAAGGCCGAAGCCGGCGACAATATCGGTATGCTCCTGCGCGGTATGGACAAAAACGAGATTGAGCGCGGTATGGTTCTGGCCAAGCCCGGCTCCATTACCCCGCACAAGAAGTTCAAGGCCGAGGTGGTCGTGCTCTCCAAGGATGAGGGCGGCCGTCACACGCCGTTCTTCAGCAACTACCGTCCGCAGTTCTACTTCCGCACCACCGACGTGACCGGCGCGATCAAGCTGGCTGAGGGTGTGGAGATGATCATGCCCGGTGACAACGCAGAGATCGAGGTAGACCTCATTGCGTCCGTCGCTATGGAGAAGGGGCTCAAGTTCGCGATCCGTGAAGGCGGCCGTACGGTCGGCGCCGGCATCGTGACGAATATTATTGAATAGTAAGGCATGGCGGGAAGAGCGTGCAGCCAATGTGCGCTCTTCCTTATTAGTATGCGCGGGGGGCAATATCAGGCGTGTTCGCCGTAAGTACGGGAAGTTAATAACGTGGATGTGCCGGGAACCGGCGCTTTCACACATTCGGTACAAAATATCAATAACATGGATGTGGTATTATGCCCAGAGAAAGAATAACGCTTGAGTGCACGTCGTGCAAGCAGCGTAATTATGAGACGACCAAGAACAAGCGCAAGCATTCCGCTCGCGTTGAGTTCATAAAGTTTTGCCCTTTTGAGCGGAAGCGCACTCCGCACAAAGAGTCAAAATAAGGTAAAAATCATAGGTCCGTAGCTCAATTGGTAGAGTAGCGGTCTCCAAAACCGCCTGCTGGGGGTTCGAGTCCCTCCGGGCCTGTAGATAAACGGGAATTTTATATGAACAAGATTATGCAGTATCTGAAAGATGTGAAGGCCGAGATGATCAAGGTCAACTGGCCTACGCAGAAGGATGTGACCGCTGCCACGACTCTGGTCATCTGCCTGAGCATAGTAATGGCGGGATACATTTTTGCGTGCGATCAGGGCCTTCAGGCTGTGATGCGCTTATTTTTGGGGCGTCAGTAATGGCGGCGAGTGAGAAAAATGTAGAGCCAAAGTGGTATGTGGTGCATACCTATTCGGGCCAGGAGGCCAAGGTCTTCGACTATCTGAACGGCCTCGTCGAGTCCGGCGAGTACGGCGATCTGATAAAGTCGGTTCTCATGCCCACGCGCGACGTGGTGCAGGTGAAGAACGGCAAAAAGATCAAAACCACGCGCCGCGACTACCCGTCGTACGTACTCGTTGAGATGGCGCTCACGAAGGAGACCATGCACATCGTGACCGACGCCGCGGGGGTCAGCGGGTTTGTAGGCGGCCAGAAGCCGCAGCCGATCCGCGAGGAGGAGGCGCGCAGGATTTTGGGCCAGGCGGCCGACAAGGGCGCGCGTTCGCAGATTTCGGAGGTGCCGTTTGAGATCGGTGATGCGGTTAAGATCAAGGAAGGCCCGTTCAAGGATTTCGACGGCGTGGTTGACAAGGTCTATCCCGAAAAGGGCAAGGTAAACGTGATGGTAAGCGTCTTCGGCAGGTCTACGCCGGTCGAAGTCGATTTCGTTCACGTTGCGCCTATAAGTTGATAATTGGGTTGGATGTTACCGGTGTTGTCAAGGGCATCGGTTAATATAGATGGAAAGATCGTTGATGTTGTCAAGGGCATCAAATGATACGGAAATGGGCCGGTGGTGTTGGTGGCATCAACCGGTGCAGGTGATGTAACGGTGATATATTGAATGGTAAAAAAGGAGCATATAAAGTGGCTAAAAAGGTAGTAGGGCAGGTTAAATTGCAGATCAAGGGCGGTGCGGCGACGCCGGCTCCCCCTGTGGGGCCCGCGCTCGGTCAGCAGGGCGTCAATATAATGGAGTTTTGCAAAGCGTTCAACGCCAAGACCAAAGATTCCGGCGGGATGACCATTCCTGTCATTATCACGGTCTATTCTGACCGCTCGTTCACTTTCATCACAAAGACGCCGCCAGCGGCTGTCCTCATAATGAAAGAGATCGGCAAAGACAAGGGTTCGGGCGTCCCAAACAAGGAGAAGGTCGGGTCTATGTCGAAGGAGCAGCTGAAGAAGATCGCCGAGATGAAGATGGCGGACCTCAATGCTGCAAGTGTAGAAGCGGCTATGAATATCATAGCCGGGACCGCCCGCAGCATGGGCGTTACCATAGATTAATGAATGGAGCGATATAGAAATGAAGCACGGTAAGAAATACAATGCTGTTTACGCGAAGGTAGACAAACTTAAGGAGTACGGCGCGGCTGAGGCTATTGATTTTTTGAAAGCCAACTCGACGGTCAAGTTTGACGAGACGGTTGAAATTGCCATTCGTCTCGGCGTAGACCCACGGAAGAGCGATCAGGCTGTCCGCGGCGCAGCCGTATTGCCGCACGGTTTGGGCAAGACGGTACGCGTTCTCGTTTTCGCGCAGGGCGACAAAGAGGCCGAGGCGAAGGAAGCCGGGGCCGACTACACCGGCGCCGACGATATCGCCGAGAAGATTCAGGGCGGCTGGCTCGATTTCGACGCGGTCGTCGCGACGCCCGACATGATGAAGGTCGTCGGTAAGCTCGGTAAGATCCTCGGTACCAGGGGCCTCATGCCTAACCCCAAAGTGGGCACGGTCACCCCGGATGTGGGCAAGGCGGTTCGTGAACTCAAAAAGGGTAAGGCAGAGTTCCGCGTAGACAAGGGCGCGATCATCCACGCCCCCATCGGCAAGCTCTCGTTCGACCCCCAGAAGCTGCTCGACAACGCCCGCGCCCTCATGGACGCGGTCGTCAAGGCCAAGCCGGCGACGGCTAAGGGCCAGTACCTGAAGAAGGTAACGCTTACGAGTACTATGGGCCAGGGGCTGAAGATCAACGCGAATGATTTGAAAGCGGTGTAATTCTGAATTAATGCTCCTTGCCGTTTTGTTGACGCATAGTCATTAAGATATGTATCGGCCGGATGTGACAGGGTGCGGAATATAAACAATAAGAAGGTGTGTGAAGATGTCAACACGTGCAGAGAGAACTGCGGTAATCGAAGAGCTCGAGAAGGAGTTCAAAAACGCGGCGGGTATCTACGTCACCGATAATCACAAGATTACGGTTGAGGTGGTAACGCGCCTGCGTACTGAACTGCGTAAGAGCGGCGTTCGGTATATCGTAGTAAAAAACACGTTGGCGAAGGAGGCGTGCAAGCGGGTGGGTATAGATACCCTCAACCCGTACTTTAAGGGCCCTACGGCGGTAGCCGTTGCCCAAAAGGACAGCACTGTTCCTGCGAAAATTTTACGCGACTTCCGCAAGGAGCTCAAGGATCAGCTTGAGCTTAGGGCCGCTTATGTGGACGGTTCCACGTTCACAGGCGCGCAGGCGGAGAAACTGGCGGATCTGCCGGGCCGCGATGTGCTTCTGGCGCAGCTGCTTGGCGTGCTGAAGGCGCCTATCGGCAATATGGCCGGCGTGCTGAACGGCATACTTTCGACATTTGTCGGAACGCTGGAGGCTGTCAAGGAGAAAAAGGGCGCGTAATTTGCAAAGATGGTACGATGATGATGCTTTGGATGTATCGTCATCAAAAAATAAAACAGGTTATACCGTGGTGATAAGTCAATAAAGATAATCATCGCGGCAAAAACGAAACTATTAACAATTACAATAATTTATGGAGGTAAGTTGTGGCTACTCTAACAAAAGATCAATTCGTTGAAGCAATCGGTAACATGACCGTACTTGAGCTTTCCGACCTTATCAAGGCTATCGAGGAGAAGTTTGACGTCAAGGCTGCGGCCCCTGTGGCTATGGCGGCCATGCCCGCCGGCGGCGGCGCTACGGCTGCGGCTGAGGAAGAGAAGACCGAGTTCGACGCGGTCCTTGAAAGCTTCGGCGCCGAAAAAATCAAGGTGATCAAGGTCGTCCGTGAGATTACCGGGTTAGGCCTTGCGGAAGCCAAGACGTTGGTCGAAGGCGCTCCTAAGCCGATCAAGGAAGCTTGCTCAAAGGACGAAGCCGAGTCGATCAAGAAGAAGATTGAGGAAGTCGGCGGAAAAGTCGTCATTAAGTAACGCGTCGTGCGGTGGATGCCGCACAGTATCGAAAGACGGCACAGAATGCTTTGGTGACGAAGCGTTCTGTGTCTTTCGCCGTCTGTAACAGGCGGTGCGGTAATGCTGAGTGATTAGACGCGCCATTTGAGCGCAAGCGTGACGGTGAAAATCAATACCGTCCCGCATATAAACGGTGTCAGAGGCATCAACCAAAAAGGATCGTCTTAATGACAGATAGAAAGACTTATTCTCGTATCAAACGGGTAACGGATCTGCCCAACCTGTTGGAGATTCAAACCAAATCTTACGAGACTTTTCTCCAGCCGGATACGCCGCGTCAGCGCAAGAAAGAGGGGCTTCACGGAGCGTTTCAGAGCCTTTTTCCGGTCAACGACGTCAAGGGGTACTACGAGCTGCAGTACGACGGCTACAAGCTCGGTATCCCTAAGTATAACCTGAGAGAGTGTAAGGAGCGCGGGATGACCTATGCCGCTCCGCTCAAGGTTGACATGTCGCTTGTTGTGTACGAGCCGGACGGGGATGCCAGGAAATTTGTTGAGAAGATATCCAACGAGGTGTACATCGGCGAGATCCCGCTGATGACGGAGCGCGGCACGTTCGTGATAAACGGCGCCGAGCGCGTGATTGTCAGCCAGCTGCACAGATCGCCGGGTATCACGTTCGACGAAGTTGTCCACCTGAACGGCAAAAAGCTGCTTACGGCGAGGATTATCCCCCAGCGCGGGTCATGGGTGGAAATACTGCTCGATGTAGACGATGTGCTCACCGTCAACATCGACAGGCGCAAGAAAATGCCGGCGACGGTGCTCTTGCGCGCGCTTGGATACTCCACAAACGAAGAGATTATCACCCTGTTCTACGAGAAAGAGACCGCAGCGGTCGATAAACAGAACAGCGAGGCTGTTTTGGGCCGTGTGGCCGGCAGGGAGGTCGTTGATGAAGAGACAGGCGAGATCATCATCGACGCGTCCGAGGTTATTACCGAAGAGAAGTTCAAGGCCCTTGTGGAGAAGGGGATTGCGGAGATTGAGGTTTTGGCCGGCGATCTCGACAGTGACGAAAACAGGATTATCCTCGAAACGCTCAAGCAGGATTCGACCAAGAGCGAAGAGGATGCGCTGTTCCATATATACGCGACGATGCGTTTGGGTGACCCTCCTACGGTAGAGGTTGCGAGGAACCTCGTGCAGCGCGCATTTTTTGATGACAAGCGGTACGACCTTGGCAGTGTTGGGCGCTACCGTGTTAATACCCGTCTTAATGTTACTCCTCCCGAAGATGTCAAGAATACGCTCACGAAGGAAGACTTTGTTGAGGCGTACAAGTACATGATCAAGCTGAACGCTGGGGACGGATTTATCGACGACATCGACCATCTCGGCAACCGCCGCGTCAGATCGGTGGGCGAACTTTTGGCTGCACAGTTTACGGTGGGTCTTACGAGGATGGTGAGGACGATTCGGGAGAGGTTGAGCCTGCGTGATACCGAGAACATCACTCCGCAGGACCTGATCAACGCCCGTACGGTATCAACGGTGGTGCAGGCGTTCTTTGGATCCAGCCAGCTGTCGCAGTTTTTGGATCAGACGAATCCGCTCTCCGAACTCACGCACAAGCGCCGCGTCAGCGCGCTCGGTCCCGGCGGTCTTACCAGAGAGCGCGCCGGCTTTGAGGTCCGTGACGTTCACCACACGCACTACGGCCGCTTGTGCCCGATTGAAACGCCTGAAGGCCCGAACATTGGCCTTATAGCGTCGCTCAGCACATTTGCGCGCGTCAACGAGTTCGGTTTTATTGAGACCCCGTATCAGAAAATTGAAAACGGTGTCGTTACCGGCAAGATCGAGTATCTTACCGCCGATCAGGAAGACAACTACATCATCGCGCAGGCCAACACCCCGCGCGACCCCGGGACCGGCAGGATTACCGAGAGCATGCTCTTCGCCCGCTACAGGGGCGATTTCCCGGTCGTCAAGCCAGAAGAGGTGACGTACATGGACGTATCGCCGATGCAGCTTGTGAGCATTGCCGCCGGCCTCATCCCGTTTTTGGAGCACGACGACGCGAACCGTGCGCTGATGGGCTCCAACATGCAGCGCCAGGCGGTGCCGCTGCTTTGTACCGAAGCGCCGTTTGTGGGAACCGGTTTAGAGGGGCGTGCCGCTGTAGACTCCGGCTGTATGATTATCGCCAAGAACGCAGGCATAATCGAAAAGGTCGATGCTACAAAGATCGTCATCCGCAAGACCGACCGGGATGCCAACGATATTCTGGGGCTAACCGAATTCGACACCTACGAACTGGTTAAGTTCGAGCGGTCGAATCAGGACACGACCATCAACCAGAAAGTTTGCGTTAAGGCCGGGCAGCAGGTTGAGCCCGGAACGGTTCTGGCCGACGGCCACGCGACAAGCAAAGGCGAACTCGCTCTGGGCAGAAACGTGATGGTGGCGTTCATGCCGTGGCGCGGCTATAACTTCGAAGACGCGATCATCATCTCCGAAAAACTTGTTGCCGAAGACGTTTATACATCGGTACACATCGAAGTTTTTGAGACGGAAGTGCGCGATACCAAGCGCGGGCCCGAAGAGCTAACGCGCGAGATACCCAATGTCAGCGACGAAGCGTTGCGCAACCTCGACGAAAACGGTGTCATCAGGATCGGCACCGAGGTAGAGCCGGGCGATATCCTCGTAGGTAAAGTAACGCCCAAGGGCGAAACGGAATTGTCCCCGGAGGAGAGGCTTTTAAGAGCCATCTTCGGCGATAAGGCCGGCGATGTCCGCGACTCATCGCTCAAAGCCCCGCCGGGCCTCAAGGGTGTTGTTATTGATACGCGCGTATACTTCCGCAAGGAGCGCGACAAGCGTTCCAAGAAGAAGGATAAGAAACGCATCGACGAGCTTAAGGAAGAGATAACGCGCGAGATACTTGAGGTAGAAAAGGTAAGGCTCGACCGTCTGGTTGAGATATTGACAGATACGACGTCGAATGAGATTGCGAATGCCCATACCGGCGAAGTGCTGGTTTCCGCCGGCAAGAAATGGTCGAGGCTTAACCTGTCCAAACTGGATTTTATGGCGATATCCTTTAAGGACGGGCTCTGTCAGGACCCGGAAAAGAACAAGCTGGCCGAAGAGGTTCTTTACAAAGCGAACGATTTGATAGTTCAGAAAGAGGACAAGCTCGACAAGGAGATCGACAAGGTCGTCCGCGGGGATGAGCTCAAGCCGGGCGTCCTTCAGCTGGTGAAGATCTACGTAGCCAAGAAACGCAAACTTTCGGTCGGCGACAAAATGGCCGGGCGCCACGGGAACAAGGGGGTTATCTCCAAGATTCTTCCTGTGGAAGAGCTCCCGTATCTGCCCGACGGTACGCCTATCGACATTATCCTCAACCCGCTGGGCGTTCCTTCCCGAATGAACGTGGGGCAGATTTTGGAAACCCACATGGGCTGGGCCGCAGCGAAGCTTGGGATGAAGATTGCCACGCCTGTGTTCGACGGCGCAAGTTACGAAGACGTCGTCTCGCTGCTTCGGGAAGCCAAACTTCCAGAGAGCGGAAAGATACGGCTCAGAGACGGCCGTACCGGCGAGCCGTTCGACCACGAGATCACGGTGGGACCTATCTACATGCTGAAGCTCTGCCACTTGGTTGACGACAAAATCCACGCCCGTTCCATCGGCCCCTACTCGCTCGTTACGCAGCAGCCCCTCGGCGGCAAGTCGCAGTTCGGCGGCCAGCGTTTCGGTGAGATGGAGGTGTGGGCGCTTGAGGCTTACGGCGCGGCGTATACGTTGCAGCAAATTCTTACGGTAAAGAGCGACGATCTGGCCGGCCGCTCCAAGATATACGAGGCGATTGTCAAGGGGGAAAACGCCCCGCCCGCCGGTATACCCGAATCGTTTAAGGTTTTGGTCAGGGAAATTAAAGCACTCGCACTTGATTTTGACATGGTTCTCGAAGAGGACGGAGGTGTATAAATGTCCGATATCGGTCAGTTAGACAGAAAGACGCAGGAGATTACGGGTATCTCGATCAAACTTGCGTCCCACGAAACTATCCGCAACTGGTCGTTCGGCGAGGTTACAAAGCCGGAGACGATCAACTACCGCTCTTTCAAACCGGAGCGGGACGGCTTGTTTTGCGAGAAGATATTTGGGCCGGTCCGCAACTGGGAGTGTAATTGCGGCAAGTACAAGCGCATCCGCTACAGGGGCGTAGTGTGCGACCGCTGCGGCGTTGAGGTCACGCACTCCAAGGTGAGGCGCGAGCGCATGGGGCACATTGAACTCGCGGTGCCTATTGTCCATATATGGTTCCTGAAGAGCGTACCGTCGCACATCAGCAACCTGCTGAACCTGCAAAGCACCACGCTTGAGCGTATTATCTATTATGAATCCTACGTGGTAATTGATCCGGGCAACACAAGCCTGAAGCGCGGTCAGCTCCTTACGGAAGACGAGTACTTCGAATTGCAGGAACAGGGCAAGCAGTTCGACGCGCAGATGGGCGGCAAGGCGATCCTTGAATTGCTCGGCGCTCTTGACGTAGAGGAATTAGTTTATGATCTGCGTTCGAAGATAAAGTTTGAAGCTTCCGAGCAGCGCCGTCAGGAACATCTTAAGCGTTTGAGGATAGCCGAAGCTTTCAACAGGTCCAAGAATGATCCGCGCAACATGGTATTGCAGGTGTTGCCGGTATTGCCGCCGGATCTGCGGCCGCTGGTGCCGCTTGAGGGCGGGCGTTTCGCTACGTCCGACCTGAACGACCTTTACCGCCGTGTCATCAACAGGAATAACCGTTTAAAGAAACTGATAGAGATCAAGGCGCCTGATGTTATCCTTCGTAACGAGATGAGGATGCTTCAGGAAGCGGTTGATACGCTGTTTGATAACGGCCGCCGCTCATTCTCGGTTAAGGGCGAGGGCAAGCGTCCGCTCAAATCATTGAGTGATTTGCTTAAGGGCAAGCAGGGGCGTTTCCGTCAGAACCTGCTCGGTAAGCGTGTTGACTATTCAGGCCGCAGCGTTATCGTCGTCGGCCCCGAATTAAAAATACATCAGTGCGGATTGCCGAAGTTGATGGCTTTGGAACTGTTCAAGCCGTTTGTCATTCAAAAACTCGAAGAGAAGGGTTTGGTACAGACGGTAAAGAGCGCTAAGAAATTTGTAGAGAAGGAGCGCCCGGAGGTTTGGGATATTCTTGAGGAGGTTATCAAGGACCATCCAGTTCTCCTCAACCGTGCGCCTACGCTTCACCGTCTCGGTATCCAGGCGTTTTTCCCTGTCCTCGTGGAAGGCAAGGCGATTCGTCTGCACCCGCTCGTCTGCTCGGCTTTCAATGCTGACTTCGACGGCGACCAGATGGCCGTACACGTGCCGCTGTCGTTCGAATCGCAGCTTGAGTGCCGTCTGCTCATGCTTTCGGCGAACAATCTGCTCAGTCCGGCGTCGGGCCATCCGGTGATGACGCCCACTCAGGACATTGTTCTCGGCATCTACTATCTTACGAAGATGTCGATTGACCGCAAGGGCCAGGGCCGCGCGTTCAGCGATACCGCCGAGGTGTTGCACGCCCTTGCCGACAAGCAGCTCGACATTCACGCGAAAATCAAACTGCGCCATAATGGCCAGCTTATCGAGACGACTCCGGGCCGTGTCATATTCAATACCGTAGTTCCCAAAGAGATTGAATTTGTAAACGACCTGCTTAACAAGAAGCGTATGCAGCAGCTTGTGCAGCGCATTTATGACGCTACGGGGACCAAGGCGACGTGCGCGTTCCTCGACAGCATCAAGGCGCTGGGCTACGAATACGCGACCAGGGCCGGTATTACGTTTGGTGCCGAGGACCTGGTTATTCCCGATGAGAAGAAAGAGATCATCGACGAGTCGCAGGAGAAGGTGGCGCATATACGCAAGCAGTACGACCGCGGTATCATCACCGAGGGCGAGCGTTACAACAAGCTGATTGACTTGTGGACGCATACTACGAGCAAGATCGCCGATAGAATGCACGAGCGCCTTGCGAATGACAAGAACGGTTTTAATCCGGTCTATATTATGATGGACTCGCAGGCGAGGGGCAGCAAAGACCAGATCAAGCAGCTCGCCGGCATGCGCGGCCTCATGCAGAAGCCGCAGAAGAAGATTACCGGTGCGGTGGGTGAAATTATTGAGAACCCGATTATCTCCAACTTTAAGGACGGGCTGACGGTTCTTGAATACTTCATCTCCACGCACGGCGCGCGTAAAGGTTTGGCTGATACGGCGCTCAAAACTGCCGACGCCGGGTATCTCACGCGCCGTCTTGTTGATGTCGTGCATGACGTTGTTATATCGGAGGGTGATTGCGGGACATCGAAGGGTATAGATATTGAGGCGCTTAAAGAGGGTGATGATGTTATGGAGTCGCTGGCGTCGCGCCTTCTCGGCCGCGTTACTCAGGAAGATGTCTACGACCCCGTCAACGAAGAGCTGATCTGCGCCGCTAATACGCTTATCGACGAGAATATGGCGAAGAAGATCGAGTCCGCCGGCATTGAGGTTGTAAAGATCAGGTCGGTGCTTACCTGCGATTCCGGTTTCGGCGTTTGCCAGCTTTGCTACGGCCGCAACCTTGCCACCGGTAAATTGGTTGACATCGGGGAAGCGGTAGGCACTATGGCAGCTCAGAGCATTGGTGAGCCCGGTACGCAGCTTACGCTCCGTACGTTCCACATCGGCGGCACGGCGTCGCGCCTTATCGCCCAGTCTGAGGAAAAGGCCAGAATCGACGGTACCGTCAAGCTGATAAATGTGGAGACCGTGGAGCACCAGACCGGCAGCGTGGTGATGAACCGCGTAGGTGAGGTCGTCGTTTTAGACGACGCCGAGCGCGAGCGCCACCGCTACAACATTCCTTACGGCGCTTTTGCCAAGGTTGTTGACGGCGAAAAGATCTCCAAGGGCCAGGTGCTGTTTACCTGGGACCCGTACAACAATGTCATTCTCACGCCGCGCGCCGGTACGATAAGGTTCTCGGATATTATCGAAGACGAGACGCTTGAGGAGCGCTACGACGACCGTTCGGGTGTTACGAACTTCGTTGTTATAGAGCACAGGGAGCGCAAGCTGAACCCGAACATTCAGGTCTACGAGGGGGAGACGCGCGTCGCCAACCTCTCGATACCGGCGGGCAGCTTCCTGCAGCTCAAGGACGGCAGCACGGTCGTGCCGGGCGATATTCTGGCTAAGATCCCGCGTGAGAGCGCCAAAAGCCGCGACATCACGGGCGGTCTGCCCAGGGTTGCGGAGCTCTTTGAGGCGCGCCGGCCGAAAGATCCGGCGGTTGTCTCCGAGATCGACGGCTCAGTCTCGTTCGGCGATACCGAGCGCGGCAACCGTAAGCTCATTGTTAAAGACGAGTACGGCGGGACCAGGGAGTACCTGATCCCGCTCGGTAAGCACCTGCGCGTCCACGAGAGCGACAGGGTCAAGGCCGGCGACCGCCTCTGCGAGGGTGCGATCGACCCGCACGACATCCTGCGGATCCTCGGTGAAAACGCGGTCCAGGAGTATATGCTCGACGAGATCCAGGCGGTGTACCGCCTGCAGGGCGTTACGATCAACGACAAGCACGTTGAGGTCATCGTCTCCCAAATGCTGCGCAAGGTGCGGATCAGGGAATCGGGCGGCACGGACTTCCTTGAGGGCGACGACGTCGATCGCAAGGAACTGCGCAAGGCCAACAAAAAGGTGCAGGACGAGGGCGGCGAGCCGGCGACGTTTACGCCGCTCTTGCTCGGTATCACGAAGGCCTCGCTCACGACCGAATCGTTCCTGAGCGCCGCGTCGTTCCAGGAGACGACCAAGGTGTTGTCGAAGGCCGCGGTTGAGGGCAAGATCGACGCGCTCACGGGGCTAAAAGAGAACCTGATTATGGGCAACCTGATCCCGGCCGGTACGGGGTCGCGGATGTACCGTAAGCTCAAGGTGAAGGACCTCGAGACCGACATGGTGGAGGTCACGGACCATGATACCAGCGACGATTTTATAGAATTTGGATGATTTTTGCAATATTTTGGAAAAAAATGCAAAAAAAATAATAAAATTCTTGTAAAATCGTTTGCGGTGTATTATATTAAGGGACTGTCTTTTATATTTTTTGGAGGAGTTAGCAGGTGCCAACGATCAGTCAGTTGATTAGAAAAGGGCGTGAAGCCCTCGAAAACCGGAGCAAATCGCCCGCTTTGCACAGTTGTCCGCAGCGGCGCGGCGTGTGTACCCGTGTATTCACGACCACCCCGAAAAAGCCGAATTCGGCGCTTCGCAAGGTGGCACGCGTCCGTCTGACCAACCACATGGAGGTCAACGCCTATATCCCGGGGGAGGGGCACAACCTGCAGGAGCACTCTATAGTGCTCATCAGGGGCGGCCGTGTGAAGGACGTGCCCGGTGTGCGCTACCACATCATCCGTGGCGCTCTCGACACTCAGGGCGTCCAGAACCGTAAACGCAGCCGTTCCAAGTACGGCGTTAAGAGGCCGAAGGCCAAATAGGGATAGATTATGTCTAGAAGAAGAAACGCAGAAAAACGTGAAATTACGGCGGATCCGAAGTTCAACAGCGCTTTGGTGACCCAGTTCATCAACAATGTTACCCGTAGCGGCAAGAAGCGTCTCGCGGAGAACATTTTTTACTCGGCCGTCGAAATGGCCGGGCAGCGCGCCGGGCAGGACGGTTTGTCCGTCTTCAAAAAGGCGGTTGAGAACGTAAAGCCGGTGCTTGAGGTCAAATCCCGCCGTATCGGCGGCGCCAACTATCAGGTGCCCATTGAGGTACCGCCCGAAAGGCGCGTGTCGCTCGCGATCCGTTGGCTGATCACGTACGCCAAGCAACGCTCAGAGAAGAGCATGGCCGAGAAACTGGCGAACGAGTTCGTTCAGGCTTCCAAGAATGAGGGCGGCGCGATCAGGAAGAAGATCGACACCCACAAGATGGCGGAAGCGAACAAGGCGTTTGCCCACTTCCGTTATTAACAACGGGCGGTTGCGCTGATGGCGGAGGAAGAGAGTAGTAAAAGGTTTGAATTGCCGTTTGTCAGAAATATTGGGATAATGGCCCATATAGACGCCGGCAAGACGACCACGACAGAAAGAATACTGTTCTATACGGGGATTTTGCACCGTATGGGTGAGGTTCACGACGGTAATACCGTAATGGACTGGATGATACAGGAGAGGGAGCGGGGGATTACGATAACCTCCGCGGCCATCACTTGTGAATGGAAGGGCCACCGTATCAACATAATAGATACGCCGGGCCACGTAGATTTCACGATAGAGGTGGAGCGGTCTTTGAGAGTTCTGGATGGCGCAGTTGCCGTTTTTGATTCCGTTGGAGGCGTAGAACCTCAGTCGGAGACTGTCTGGAGACAGGCCGACAAATACCACGTTCCGCGGATAGCCTATGTAAACAAGATGGACCGTGTCGGGGCGGATTTCGACGGTTGCATCGGTGGTATGGGCCGCAAGTTTATCGCCATAAAGGCGGTAGCGGTTCAGATGCCGATGGGGGCCGAAGACAAGTTCGAGGGAGTTATTGACCTTGTCGGGATGAAATCGTACCGGTACGATGAAGAGACGCAGGGCGCAAAGGTCATAGAAGGGGGGATCCCTTCTCAGTATACGGCCGAAGCGAACCGGCGCAGGGAGGAGATGCTTGAGGCGGTGGTGGATTTCAATGACGAGCTGATGACGAAAATGCTGGAAGGCGAGGACGCCGGCGAGGAGTTGATCAGGGCCGCTTTGAGGCAGGGGGTGCTGGCAGGCAAGATCTGCCCCGTCCTCTGCGGGTCGTCCTTCAAAAATAAAGGTATACAGCAGTTGCTTGACGCTGTCATCTACTATCTGCCGTCCCCCACAGACAGGGGAGCGGTTGTGGGGATGAAGCCCGGTACCGAAGATTCAACCGAGAGGTTACCGGACATAAAGCAGCCCTTTTCGGCCTTGGTGTTCAAAATAGCGTCTGACCAGCATGTCGGGCGTTTGGCGTACGCGAGGGTTTATTCGGGGAAAGCGGGTTTTAAGGACGCGCTCTACAACCCCCGGCTGAAAACGAAGGAGAGGGCGACGAGGATTTTCCGCATGCACTCGAACAAGAGGCACGCGGAGCAGTTCATGGAAGCGGGGGACATCGTTGGCCTTGTAGGTCTGAGGGATACGACGACGGGGGACACGATATGTAACCTTGACGCTCAGGTGATCTTTGAACAGATGACGTTTCCCGACCCTGTGCTTTCGAGGGCAATAGAGCCCAAGAGTACGGCGGACGAGGAGAAGCTCAACCAGGCCTTAGAGAGGCTAGTTGACGAAGACCCGACCTGCAGGGTGCGACTTGACAGCGAAACGGGGCAGAGGCTCATCTCCGGTATGGGGGAGCTTCACGTAGAGATTCTCGTTGACAGGCTGATAAAGGAGTTTAATGTTGGGGTGCACGTCGGAAAGCCGCAGGTGTCGTACAAGGAGACGGTTTTGGGGTCCGCGGTGCAGGGGTACGAGTTTAACCAGCTGGTCGGCGGTAAGAGCCACCACGGTAATGTAACGATAACAATAGATTCGATCGGGGCGGAAAGAGAGGTCGAATTTGTTAATAAAGTACCACCGGAAGCGCTTCCTGCCGCTTTGGTCAGTGCGGTCAGGCAGGGGGTTGCGGAAGCGGCCGGCGGCGGGGTGATGTCCGGGTTTCAGGCGGCCGGTATAAGCGTAACGCTGTCATCCGCTAAGTATGTTGAAGATGCATCGACCGAGATCGGCTTTAAAATAGCGGCCAGCATGGCTTTTAAGGAGGCGTGCGCGAAAGCGGGCCCGGCAATACTTGAGCCGATAATGAGCGTTGAGATGGTAGTTCCGGCGGAGTACATGGGGTCGGTAATACACGACTTCAACAGCCGTCGGGGGAAAGTCTTAGGGATAGATGCCCGCAAGGATGTCCAGGTAGTCAGCGGCGAAGCGCCGCTCTCCGAGATGTTCGGATACGCAACTGCTCTAAGGTCGCTCAGTCAGGGGCGGGCTGTTTATACGATGCAGCTCGACAAGTACGAGGCTGCCGGAAAAAATATTCAGGACGAAATCTTGCGCAGGATAGGGCGCATATAGTATATTAAGAAACTTTCTTTTTTCGGGGATGATGCCAGCCCCGGGATGGAAAAAGGTGCTTAGGAGTGGTGCGGGATTGGCCGTTTTGCGTTCTGAGAGCGTGGCGGCTTTAGATATGGGATATATACATATTATATAAAAAGAACAAGAAGGGGGGGCATGAGAAATGCCGGGTGAAAGAATACGAATAAGG
This sequence comes from Chitinispirillia bacterium, assembly GCA_009786575.1. Lineage (GTDB taxonomy): Bacteria > Fibrobacterota > Chitinivibrionia > Chitinivibrionales > Chitinispirillaceae > GUT77. The sequence goes on from WQRV01000003.1 coordinate 34,011, forward strand.
TTGAAGTCGTTTGATCACAATATCTTAGACAAGTCAGCGTCGGATATTGTCCGTACGGCCAAGGGTACAGGCGCCCGCATTTCCGGCCCGATTCCGTTGCCGACGGAGAAGACGATCTATACGGTTCTCCGTTCGCCGCACGTGAACAAAAAGTCTCGCGAGCAGTTCGAGACGCGCGTCCACAAGAGGCTGATCGACATCCTTGAGTCGACCCCTCAGACGGTTGATTCGCTGATGAAGCTGGATCTGCCGGCCGGCGTCGATGTCGAGATCAAGGTTTAACGCCAGATCGCAAAGCAAAGGCAAGGCATGCCTTGCCTTTGCTTTGAGGATATATAATATAGAAATATATGACTGATGTCGGGGCCGGATGTCTTAAGGTCCGGCGAAATCATCAAAAAGAAGACGGGTGTGATATGCAGGGGTTAATAGGTAAGAAGGTGGGGATGACAAGGATATTCAACGAGACAGGGCGTGTCGTTGGAGTCACGGTCATTCAGGTCGGCAACAATGTCGTCGAGCAGATCAAGACCGGCGAGACTGACGGCTACAGTGCCGTGCAGCTCGGCTTCCAGGAGGTCGGGGAGCGTAAGGTCCGCAAGCCGCAGGCCGGCCATTTCAAGAAGCTTGGCACCGCTCCCATGAAGGTGCTCAAGGAGTTCGATATGGACTGCGCCGAAGACGCTAACCTCAAGCCGGGGCAGGCTTTGGGCGCTGAAGTTTTCGAAAACGTCAAGTTCGTCAACGCGACGGGCGTTTCCAAGGGGCGCGGCCATGCCGGCACGATTAAAAAGTACAATTTCCAGCGCGGCCGCGAGTCGCACGGTAACACCAACCACCGCGAACGCGGTTCGTCGGGTGCCGGTTCCTACCCCGCGCGTGTCGTGCCCGGCCTAAAGATGTCAGGCCACATGGGCGCGGTTCAGGTTACTACCCGCAGGCTGGAAGTCGTAGGCATCGACAAGGATATGGGTCTCGTATTCGTGAAAGGTTCCGTTCCCGGTCACCGGACCGGTATTGTCTACTTAAAGAAATTTATCGTGAAGTAAGGATAGGATATAGCAATGAAGGCGAAACTGTATCAGCAGAACGGAACGGTCAAGGGCGATGTAAATCTCCCTGAATCCGTCTTTGGGGCGGAGGTGAACGAACCCCTCCTGCACCAAGTCATAAAGTCGTACCAGGCCAACCTGCGCCAGGGAACGGCGAAGACCAAGACCCGCGCGGAGGTGTCCGGCGGCGGCAAGAAGCCTTGGCGGCAGAAGGGTACCGGGCGCGCGCGAGCGGGATCCAACGCTTCGCCGATTTGGGCTCGCGGCGGTAAGGCTTTCGGTGCTGTCCCGCGCGACCACTACACCGTTATCCCCGGCAAACTCAAGAAGTTAGCGCTGGTCTCCGCGCTCTCCTCGAGGGCCAAGGATGACTGTATTTTGGTCGTAGATTCGCTCAGTTTTGACGAGCCTAAGACCAAAGTAATCGCGTCCATGCTCGAAGCTATGAATTTGGCCGGAAAGAAAAATTTATTAATTATTGATACTGACGGTGTAAAAAATGTATATTTATCCGGCCGAAACATTCGGGATCTTGACGTCCGCCCCGTTAACGAGATTAACGCGCTGGACATCATAAGTTCCGAAAATATCATTTTCGGGGGCGAGGGTTTAATAGGCAAGGTAGAACAGGCGGTGGCTAAATGAGCAAGTACCATGAAATTATAAGGTATCCGTCTATCACGGAGAAGAACACGAATCTGCGTTCCGGCCAGAACAAGTACGTGTTCGAAGTCGCGCTCAACGCCACGAAGGCCGACATCAAGGAAGCCGTGCAGAAGTTGTTTGAGGTAGATGTCGAGGCTGTGAATACGATGGTGGTAAAGGGCAAGAAAAAGCGTATGGGCCGCAATGTCGGGTACCGCCCCGACCGGAAGAAGGCGATCGTCAGGATCAAGGCCGGCCAGAACATCGCCAAGTTTGGGGAAGTGTAGCAATATATATAGAATAAGGTATGCGGGAGGACGTTATCTTCCGCGTAGAGTATAAACGTAGCTATGGATGACGCGGTCGTCCGCAAAACGTAGGGCTCGAGTTATCGTGTCCGCTTTAGGAGTAAGAGGAAATGGCTTTAAAACAGTACAGACCCATGACGCCGACGTTGCGCTACAAGACGACGACGGTGTTTGACCAGATTACGACAGATACGCCTCACAAGCCGTTGCTCGTTTCCAAGCACAGCACCGGCGGCCGCAACAACCGCGGCGTTATAACCGTCCGCCACCGCGGCGGCGGCCACAAGCGTTTTATCCGTATAATAGACTTCAAGCGCGACAAGTTCAATGTGCCGGGTGTTGTCGAAACTATTGAGTACGATCCGAACCGTTCGGCGTTTATCGCCCTCGTTAAGTATATGGATGGCGACCGCAGGTATATTCTGGCTACCGTCAATATGAAAATAGGCCAGAAGATCATGTCCGGCGACAAGGCGGAGATCGCCGAAGGTAACTGTATGCTACTGGCGAACATCCCTCTGGGCACCCAGATCCATAACATTGAGCTGAGGGAAAAGAAGGGCGGCCAGATTGCCCGCAGCGCAGGCGCGTACGCCGAAGTTGTAGCTAAGGAAAACAAGATGGTCCAGTTGAAGTTCCCCTCGTCCGAAGTCCGCAATGTCCGTGAAACGTGCATCGCGACCATCGGCCAGGTGAGCAACCACGACCACATGAACATCAGCATCGGTTCGGCCGGCCGCAAGCGCCACATGGGCGTGCGCCCGACAGTCCGCGGTGTCGCAATGAACCCGGTTGACCACCCGATGGGCGGCGGTGAAGGCAAGACGTCCGGCGGCGGCCACCCCGTTTCGCCGTGGGGGCAGAAAGCGAAGGGCCTCAAGACGAGGAACAGGAAGAAGCCTTCGAGCAAGTACATTGTGAAGCGGAGAACAAAGAAGTAAGGGTATACCGGATGAGCATATCATCCATAATATAATAGAGTGAAGATACGCGGGGGTGAAGTTATCCCCGTAAAGCATAAACATTAAGGGACTGAAGTAATGTCGAGATCAATTAAAAAAGGTCCGTTTGTAGACGGCCACCTGGTAAAGAAGGTAGAGGACTCGAACAAGTCCGGCCAGAAGAAGGTCATCAAGACCTGGTCGCGCCGTTCCGTCATTCTCCCTGAATTTGTCGGCCAGACGTTTTCGGTTCACAACGGGAATAAGTTTCTCCCGGTGTACGTAACGGAGAACATGGTAGGTCACCGTCTCGGTGAGTTTGCGCCTACGCGCAACTTCCGCGGGCACAGCGGCGCGAAAACGGATAAGTCGGCTAAGCGTTAGGGCGCTGCCGTGATTAATGGGAGGTAGGGTATATGGCAAAGAAAATTACAAGGAAGCAGAGGGTAACTCAGCGCAAGGCGCGCGGAGAGGGCTTTGCTGCATTGAGGAATCTGAGGACTACCCCGCGCAAGGCGCGTTTGGTGGCTGACGCTGTTCGCGGCAAGAATGTGAACGAGGCGCTCAACCTCCTCGATTTCGGCATAAAGAAGGACGTTGCGGTGGATGTCGCGAAGCTGATCCGTTCGGCGCTCGCGAGTTTGAACAGTAACGCTGAAGCGGGCATTGAGGATGATGCGCTCCGCGTCAAGGAGATTCGGGTAGACGAGGGGCCGGTGATGAAGCGGTTCCGTCCGCGCGCCAAAGGCAGCGCGTCTTCCGTGCTCAAGCGTATGTGTCACATTTCCGTTACGTTGTCTAATTAACGAAAGGGAGCTGGTAAGTGGGTCAGAAGACTAATCCGGTGGGCTTGCGTCTGGGAATCACCAGGTCATGGGCGTCGAACTGGTACGCGAAGGAGAAGTTCGCGGACTATTTATACGAAGATATTCTGCTAAGGAACTATCTGCGCAAGCGCCTTGAGCACGGCGGCATCAGCGCCCTTGAGATCGAGCGCACCGCCAAGCGCGTAACGGTCGGCATTCACACATCGCGCCCCGGCATCGTTATCGGCAAGAAGGGCGAGGAGGTCGAGAGGCTCAAGCTGGAGCTTCAGCACCTTACGCAGAAAGAGATACAGATAAATATACGCGAAGTTAAGAAGCCCGAGATGGACTCCCAGCTCGTGGCCGACAACATCGCCCGTCAGGTAGAGAAGCGCGTGTCGTACAAAAAGGCGACGAAGAAGGCGATTTCCACGGCGATGCGCATGGGCGCGGACGGTATAAAGGTGATGATTTCCGGCCGTCTCAACGGCGCTGAAATCGCCCGTACCGAGACGTTCAAGGAGGGGAGGATCCCTCTGCATACGTTGCGCGCCGACATAGATTATTCAACGGCGACCGCGCACACGACATACGGGTGCATCGGCGTCAAGGTGTGGATTTGCAAGGGCGAAGTGATAGCCCGTGCGCAGCAGGCCGTAGCGGCAAAGGCAGCGGCGGAGGGCGCGAAAGCGTAAAAAGGGAAAAGAAATGTTATCACCGAAAAAAGTAAAATGGAGAAAGACCCAGCGCGGCAGGATGCGCGGCGCGGCCACCGTCGGTAACGAGATATCGTTCGGCGAGTTTGGCCTGCAGTCTACGCAGCCCGGCTGGCTCGACAACCGTCAGATAGAGGCGGCCCGTATAGCGATGACGCGTTACATCAAGCGCGGCGGCAAGGTGTGGATCCGCATCTTCCCGGATAAGCCGATCACCAAGCACCCCGCCGAGTCCCGCATGGGTAAGGGTAAGGGTGCGCCCGAAGGCTGGGTAGCGGTGGTAAGGCCGGGCACGATCATGTTCGAGATCGGCGGCATCAAGCCTGAGGTTGCCAAAGAGGCCATGAGGCTTGCGGCGCAGAAGTTACCGGTATTGACTCGCTTCGTCGAGTTGGAAAAGCAGGTGGGATAATGAAAGCAAGTGAAATAAGGGAAATGCCGGTGGAGGACCTCGTCAAGAAGGTCGATAGCCTTGAGGAAGAGCATTTCAACCTCAGGTTCCAGGCGCGGATGGGGCAATTGACCAACCCGATCCAACTGCGCGACGTGAAGAAGGACATCGCGCGTGTAAAGACAATTCTTAACGAGAAAAAGGCCGCCGCCAAGGCGTAACGGAGGATAAATGTCGGAAAGAAATTATCGCAAAGAGCGTGTAGGCGTAGTAGTAAGCGACAAGATGGACAAGAGCGTTGTCGTTAAGGTAGAGCGTCAGCTGATGCACCCGATATACGGCCGTACCGTTAAGAAGCAGAAGCGGTATGTGGCGCATGATGAGAAGAACGATTGCCGTGTCGGCGATACGGTCAAAATCATTGAGACGCGCCCGTTGTCCAAAACTAAGAGGTGGCGTATTGGTGAGGTTATTGAGAGGGCGAAGTAAGTTGCTGTTTGGGTTGGCCGGTTGATGGGGGCGGTACCGTCAACAAAGAGCGAAAATAAACTGTTGTATTAATAAAGGTATTGGAAGATGATACAGGTAGAAACAAATCTGATTGTGGCCGATAACTCCGGCGCGAAGAAAGTACGGTGCATCCGGGTCCTCGGCGGCACGCGCAGGCGTTACGCCCGCGTCGGCGACATTATCATCGTCGCTGTCAAGGACGCGATCCCCAACGGCGCGGTCAAGAAAGGTACGGTCGCGAGGGCGGTGGTTGTGAGGACGGCGAAAGAGTATGGGCGCAAGGACGGTACGTACATCCGTTTCAGCGATAACGCGGCGGTTATCATTAACGAGCAGGGCGAGCCGAAGGGCTCACGTATTTTTGGCCCTGTCGCCCGCGAGCTGCGTGAGAAGAAGTTCACGCGTATCGTGTCTTTAGCCCCTGAAGTATTGTAAGGGTAGAGGAGATTACAAATCATGGCATTAGGACTTAAAAAAGACGATATCGTTGTGGTGATCTCCGGCGATCACAAGGGGAAGAGCGGTAAGATCCTCAAGGTCATCCCGGGGAAGGATCGCGCTGTTGTTGAGGGGGTCAATTTTGTCAGGCGCCACACTAAGCCGAGCGTGAAGAATCAGCAGGGTGGCATTATGGAGAAGGAAGCCGCGCTTCACATCTCCAACCTGATGCTCAAGTGCCCCAAGACCGGCAAGCCCACGCGCCTCGGCGTTAAAGTGCTCGAGGACGGCAGCCGTGTCAGGTACTCTAAGAAGGCGAAGGAGACGATCTAAGGTGAGCAAGGAAGCGAAGCAGAAGAAGGAGTCCGGGGATAAGAAGGATGCCGCGCCCAAGGCTAAAGGGCCCGTGCCCAAGCCCCGTATGCGCGTAAAGTACGAGAAAGATGTTGTGCCGTCGCTCATGAAGAGGTTCGGCTACAAAAACGTCAATCAGGTGCCGCGCCTCGATAAGATAGTCATCAACATGGGTGTTGGTGACGCGGTGTCGGATGCCAAGCTGATTGATGAGGCGGTGAACTGCCTGCGCGACATCAGCGGCCAGAAGCCGGTGGTTACGCGCTCGAAGAAGGCGATATCGAACTTCAAACTGCGCGAAAACATCCCGATCGGCGCGAAGGTAACGCTGCGCGGTGTACGCATGTGGGAGTTTTTTGACAGGTTAGTGGCGATAACGATCCCGCGTATCCGCGACTTCCGCGGACTGCCGAGAAAGTCTTTTGACGGGTTCGGGAACTATACGATGGGGCTCAAGGAGCAGATCGTATTTTTGGAGGTTGACCGCGACAAGATCGCCAAAATCTCCGGTATGGATATCTGTATCAATACGACCGCTTCTAATAATGAAGAGGGTTTTGGCCTGTTGGAAGAGTTGGGGATGCCGTTCCGCAAGCAGTAGGCAGCGGATGTTTTGATAATGTACCGGCGGTATCACCGTCATCACCGATAAGGACGACGTAGGGGCGACCCTCCGGGTCGCCCGTTTAACGAAGGGGTAGTGCAAGTGGCTCGTAAAGCATTGATAGAAAAGAACCGTAAAAAGCCGAAGTTCAAGGCCCGCGCCTACACCCGTTGTAAGCGCTGCGGCAGGCCTCGCGCTTTTATCCGTGACTTTGGCCTGTGCAGATTGTGCTTTCGTGAGATGGCTCTGCGCGGCGAGATCCCCGGCGTGGTCAAGGCCAGCTGGTAAGATAAAATTATTAACTGTATAAGGGGTAGTGCAGGATGTTAACAGACCAGATTGCAGACATGTTCAACAGGATCCGCAACGCCATCCAGGCAAGGAAGCGTACTGTGGACGTACCGGCGAACAAGCTGAAGAAGGAGATCACGAGGATCCTCTTCGAGAACCATTTCATCAGCAAGTACGCTTTTGTTGAGGATGAGAAGCAGGGTACGATCAAGATTCTCTTGAAGTACGACGACAGTATGCGGAACTCTATCCAGGGCCTCAAGCGCGTATCAACGCCGGGCCGCAAGAAGTATTCGGGTGCTACCGGCGTGCCCAAAGTCCTTAACGGGATGGGTATCGCTATCGTCAGCACGTCTAAGGGCGTTATGACGGACAAAGATTGCCGGAAGATGAATGTGGGCGGTGAAGTAATCGGGTTGATTTGGTAATAACTATGGGCGGCGTTGCGCGGCCCGCATATAAAGAGGAGCAGTAAGGTGTCACGTATAGGAAAATTGCCTGTCAAGGTCCCAAGCGGTGTGAATGTCTCGATCAGCGGCCGGAAGGTCGAGGTCAAGGGCGCTAAGGGTACGCTGAACAGAGAGCTTCCGGCTGAACTCAAGGCCGAATTTGCAAACGGTGCCATCACCGTATCTCCGGCCATGGAAACCGAACAGACGAAGGCCCTGTGGGGCCTTTACCGTGTGTTAATTGACAACATGGTAGTCGGCGTGTCGGCCGGTTATAAGATTGACCTTGAGGTCGTGGGCGTGGGTTACAAGTTCGAGATGAAAGGCAAGGACCTGCTTATAGCTGCCGGTCTTTCGGACACGGTGCTCTTCAAGGAACGCCCGGGCCTGATATACAAGATTGACGGCCCCACGAAGGCGAGTGTTGAGGGCATAGATAAAGAGAAGGTGGGCCAGGCGGCCGCCGATATCCGCCGTATCCGTCCACCCGAGCCCTACAAGGGCAAGGGCATCAGGTACGCCGGTGAGCAGATTCGCAGGAAGGCCGGCAAAACGGCCGGTAAGTAACAGATAGATATTAATAAATAACGGGAGCGGCCTTACGGCCGTCTGCCAAAGTAAGAATAAAGAGGAGTACGCAGGCAGCATGAACAGCGCAAAAAAAAGAAGTGTAGAACGTCAGCGCCGCGCGGCCCGTGTCCGTAAGTCTATTACGGGTACGACCGAGCGTCCGCGCCTCTGCGTCCGCCGCAGCATCAACCACATCTACGCCCAGATCGTCGATGACGTACAGGGCAAGACGATCGCCTTTGCCGGCAGCACCGGCAAGGAGTTTGCCCAGAAGGTGTCGGGCAAGGAGTTGAGCAAGACGGATATTTCGAAGCTCATCGGCGAGATGGTTGCCGAGAAGGCGATGGAGCAGGGCGTTAAGACGGTAGTGTTTGACAGGAAGGGCTATCTCTACCACGGCCGTGTGAAGGCCCTGGCTGAGGCCGCTCGCGGCAAGGGTCTTGTTTTCTAATTTATAGGAGTTTGTCCCTTTGAGTAACGAAGAATTGATTGGTGGTGGCGGCGGAGAGTCGCAGTTTTCGGAGAGGCTGGTAGCAGTCAGCCGTGTCGCGAAGGTCGTCAAGGGCGGCCGCCGTTTCGGTTTCAACGCGCTGGTCGCGATAGGCGACGGCAACGGGACCGTGGGCATTGGCATGGGCAAGGCCAACGACGTGAGCGAGGCTATGCGCAAAGCCGGCGAAAACGCGAAGAAGAATATACACAGGGTCAGCATCGTAGAGGGTACGATCCCCCACGATGTAGTGGGCCACTTCGGCGCCGGCAGGATCATTCTTAAGCCGGCCGCGCCCGGTACCGGCGTTATAGCCGGCGGCCCTGCGCGCGCGGTACTTGAGCTCGCTGGTGTGCGCAATATCCTTACGAAGTGCCTGGGCACAACGAATGCGCACAACGTAGTCAAGGCGACGCTTGACGGGCTCAAGCAGCTGAAGACGAGGGAACAGATAAGGGCATTGCGCCAGATCGTTGCGTAGGTCCAACGTAAATAAATGTGTCATTGAATAGTAAAGGGTATTAACGATGAGCAAGAAACTGAAAATTACGCAGGTCAAGAGCGCGATCGGCCGCCTGAAGAACCAGAAGGCGACGATCAAGGCGCTTGGCATCATCAAGATGAACAGTTCGGTTATCCACGACGATAACCCTACGATTCGCGGGATGATTGGGGCGGTCAGTCATTTGGTTAAGGTGGAAGAGGTATAATCCTCGGGTATAAACGTCGCGGCGGTTAATTACCGCGGCTACATTAAGTATAGATGGAGATTGCAATGCTTAAGATGAACAATTTAAGGCCGGCGCCGGGTTCTCACAGGGAGACCAAGAGGCTTGGGCGCGGTACGGGCAGCGGTCAGGGTTCGACCAGCGGCCATGGCAACAACGGCGACAAGGCCAGGAGCGGCGCTTACCAGAAGTTCTACTTCGAGGGCGGCCAGACCCCGCTCACGCGCCGTATACCGAAAGTCGGGTTCCACAGCCCGTTCAAGAAGGAGTTTCAGATCGTCAACGTGGGCTCCCTTGAGGAGGCTGACGTGGGCGGCCGCGAGGTTACCGCGGAGGTGCTGCGTGAGTTCGGCCTGATTCACAATGTGACGGACCCGGTAAAGATGCTGGGTTCTGGCGAGCTTACGAAGGCGCTGGTTTTCAAGGTTGACGCATTCTCGAAGTCGGCGAAAGAGAAGATCGAAAAAGCCAATGGAAAAGCCGAAGTAATCAATGCGAAAAACGGAAAAACCAATGGAAAAATCAAAAAAGCCAATGGGAAAGCAGAGGTAGTATAAGTGGCAGGTTTAGATACAGCGCGTAATATGTTCAAGATCCCGGAGCTGAGGAAGAAGATTTTCTTCACTCTGTTGATCATTTTTATCTACAGGCTCGGCGGCCACGTGCCAACGCCGGGCGTGAACGCGGACGTTATTGCCCGTTTCATCGCGCAGGATGGCGGAGGTCTCTTCAGTCTCTACAATATGTTTGTGGGCGGCAGTTTTGCCCGTTTCGCTGTTTTTGCACAAGGTATTATGCCGTATATCACGGCCTCTATTATATTGCAGCTCATGGGGACGATATTCCCCTATTTCCATAAATTGCAGCGCGAGGGCGCCGAAGGCCGCAAGAAGCTTACCCAGTACACAAGGTACGGCACGGTTCTCTTCGCCGCTATTCAGGCTACCGGCATTTCCATCTTCATCATGAATGTGCAGGTTGACGGCATCTCTGCGGTGCTGCCCAATATGCCGCACTTCCTGTTCATGGTAACAACCATTATATCGCTGACTACCGGGACAGTGCTCACTATGTGGCTGGGCGAGCAGATAACGGCGCGGGGCATAGGTAATGGTATTTCGCTTATAATCTTCATAGGTATCGTAGCTGAGATTCCGCTCTCGGTAATGGGTCAGGTTCAGCAGGTTATGGCCGATCAGGGCCATGTCGTTACGACGCTCATTATACTCGCGATTGTCCTTGTGGCCACCATCGCGGTCGTGATCATGACGCAGGCGATGAGGCGCATCCCTATCCAGACCCCCAAGAAGGTTGTGGGCACTAAAATGTATCAGGGCCAGAACACGGTTCTCCCGTTGCGCCTCAACATGGCCGGCGTTATCCCCATCATCTTCGCGTCGTCTATCATGACGTTCCCCGGCATGATCTTCAGCAGCTTTGCCGGCGCGGGCGAGACTTCGGAGTTTGTTGATTCGCTGGTTCGCCTCTTTAGGCCCGATGGTATAGTTTACGGCATTTTGTTTGGTTTGCTTATAATATTTTTCACCTATTTTTATACTGCTATCGTATTCAACCCGGTCGATATTGCCGACAATCTGAAGCGTCAGGGCGGGTTTATCCCCGGCGTTCGTCCCGGCAAGAAGACGGCCGAGTTTATAGAAAATGTACTGACCCGCATAACGCTGCCCGGCTCGGTGTTTTTGGCCTTGATAGCGGTTCTGCCGATGATGATGATGGGCGGCCTCGGCGGCGGGTTCTATTTTGGCGGTACGAGCATTCTGATCGTGGTGGGTGTTGCCTTAGATACGCTTCAGCAGCTTGAGTCGCATTTGCAGATGCGTAATTACGAAGGCTTTATGAAGAAGGGCACCCTGCGCGGGAGGAGATAGTTTTTGGGCAAGAACGATTCGATACAGGTCGAGGGGACTATAACGGAGACGTTGCCCAACGCATCTTTTAAGGTGCAGCTTGAAAATAAGCATGAGGTGCTGGCTCATATATCCGGGAAAATGCGGATGAATTACATTCGTATATTGCCGGGGGACAAGGTTCTGGTGGAGTTGTCGCCGTACGATTTGTCTCGGGGCCGGATAGTTTATAGGTACAAGTGATGTACGGGCGGATGTTGCCCGCTTAAAAAATGGAAATGTAGGGCGCTGTTTATCGCGCCCATAAAATGATTAAACAAAGAGGGATTGCAGGATGAACAAAGAATCGTCAAGCGCGGCGAAGAAAGTGAAGAAAAAGGCACCCGCTGAGGGTGTCGCTCACGTTCGCGCAACGTTCAATAACACGATCATCAACGTGACCGACCTTAAGGGTAACGTTGTAGCCTGGCA
>WQRV01000004.1 GCA_009786575.1 Chitinispirillia bacterium
GAGCCATCGCCATCCCATGGTACGGGGGAAAAGAGGCGGCTTGCTGTGCCTGCGGGAGCATGCAATCCATGTATTCACATCTCGGCCGCAGAAGCATCAGCACCAATGGAACTACTCGCCGCCCGGCATGAAAGATATTCGCTTCTACGGTACGCGGACAAGTCAAAAGATTAAAAGCCAATTCGCCGCCCGGAACGTGGGCCGTGCCGCGTACCGGTTGTTCCAAACTTTACTGTACGAACCGGGTACTGCAACCGTGAGCGAATTCTTCAGCGGCCGAGCTTTTAATGCAAGTGATTGCATGCTCCCGCCCGTGCCGCAAGCCGCCTCTTTTCCCCCATATACGGTATCACGCCGGCTCAATGAGGCGATAAAACATTATCCCATAGTCTTTGGACCTTGATTTTAGCTACGCTAATTTCCAATTTATCCCTAATCCCCGCCCTCCCCAAACATTACCCGCGGGTCCTTAGGCTCTACCCGTACCGTCTTGCAGCGTTCGGCTATTACTTCGCCCGGGGGGGCGTGGCGGCGCTTCCTTACGAAGCGGGCCTCGGTTACGTGGACCTCGGCGTAGGAGGTGTGTTTGGCCTTGGAGAACCATACGGCCAGCGCCGCGGCCTTTTCTATGACCGTTTTTGGGGGGTTGTCGGTGTTTTTTTGGTGGCGGATGATTACGTGGCTGCCGGCGTGGGCGGCTACGTGGAGCCAGATGTCGGAGGGTTTGGCGAATTTTGTGGAGAGCTCGTCGTTTTGGGCGCTGTTTTTGCCGAGGTAGACCTCCCAGCCGTCTATGACGTACTTTTTGAACGGGGGCGGCGGCACGGAGGATTTGCCCTTCCCGCCCGGAGCGGACCTGTCAGGCGGCAGGAAACCGGAAGCAAGCTCCATGACGCGCTCCACATCCTCGTCCCCGAGCTCAGACGGCTCCTTTTCGGCGGTGACCCCCTCTATCTCTATTATAATAGAGCCCAGCGCGGCGACCCTCCCCACGGTTTCGGCCATTTTGGCCGTGACCGTCTCGTGGCCGCGCTTACCCTTGCGCGCCTTCTTATAAAGGAGTTGCGCGTTCCCGACGGCATCAAGCGCGGGGTTAAGGGCAACCTCCTCTACGGCCCGGGTGTGGATGTTTACGATCCCGGCCTTAGCCGTGCCCCGCGGGGCCGTTGCGGGGCCGGCCATGAGGGAATCGGCGATCTGGCCGTACCTTACGTACTGCCCCGCCTCCTCCGCCTCGGCCCTCTGCTTGCCGAGTTTGCGTTCTTCGTGCTTGAGCATGACGCGGATTTTGTTGCGGACAGCCCGGATCTGTTCTGCCGCCGCCGGCGTTATATTATCCATATTTGTAAAAATACATTACCGCAATGTATTTTGAGTAATACAGGACATTTGGATACCGCGGGCGGATTTAACGGCCGCGCCGCGGTATGGTTGAAACACTGTATCAAGGCAAAACCGTTTTGAGCGAAAATATAAAATTACAGGACGCGGACGGCCCGGCGGGCGGCAAAGAGTACCACGAAGAGGTGGCAAACGTAATCACCGGCGTGATCGCCCACATGGAGAAGGTGTTCACGAAAGTGCACCTCGACGGCCCGGCGCTCGACCCGGCGCAGGTCCAAAAGTCGCCCATTATGTTCGTAAGCACGCACCGCAGCCATGTAGACTACTTCATGGTGGGCTCCTACTTCGTGCGGATGGGGTTCCGCAACCTGCGCTTCGCCGCGGGCGACAACCTTACCAAGCTGCCCTGGATAGGGCCCAGGTTCACGGCGTTCGGGGCGTTCTCGGTATCGCGCGATGCCGGCTTCGAGCGCAACTACGTGCGCAACCTCTGCGCCCAGGTGGTGGAGATGCTCAAAACCGGCGACTCGGTCCTCGTCTTCCCCGAAGGCGGGCGCAGCTACTCAGGCTCCATGCTCGACATAAAGGGCGGCATCCTCAACGCCGCGCTGATGCTCCAGGCCGCCAACCCCGGCACCGACGTTTTTTTGCTGCCCGCCGCGGTATCGTACGAGTGCCCGCCCGACCTGCCGCACTTCCCGCTCCTGCTCAAGGGCAAGAAGCTGCGCAAGAAGCCGGGCAACTTTCTCAAGCGGACGCTGGGCTCCGCCTACTACTTCGGTGCGGACATCAGGGCGTTTTGCCCGTTCATGCTGGCCAAGCGCTTCGGAAAGGGCAAATACGGCGCGGCCTTCATGGACTACGGCGCGCCGGTATCGGTCAGGTCGCTTGTAGACCTTGAGGCCAACCGCGTGCAGGGCGCCCGCGACGAGTTTGCGGCGCACCGCGCGTCGCTCGACATCGTGGGAGGCAAACTGCACAAGCTGCTCGTCTCGCTCTACCGGATTCTGCCGGTGCACGTTGCAGCGCACATAATAAAGGAGGGCGGCGACGGCGTAGGCACGGCCCACCTTGAGTCCAACGCCGGGTGGATAAAGAAGCGGATGGGGGAACTCGAGCGCAACTGCAAAACACTAAACACGATGACGCCGCAGGAGATCGCCGAAACAGGCGTGAAGCAGTTAGTCAAACTCGGCGCTATAAAGACGGAGCGGGGCGAGGGCAAGGTTCGCGTTTGTAAACCGCACATCGTAGACTATTTCGCGGCGGCAGTAGATACTGAGGAGCATAAAAGCTGATGGGGTTCGAACAATTTCTCGTATCGCCTGCGGTAATCGATATAACGTCCGAAGACAAAACCGGCACGTTTAAGGAGCTGGCCTCCGCGCTGTGCAAGGCGGCAGACATCGGGCGGCACAAGCACATAGTAGACGAGATGCTCAGGCGCGAGGAGAGCGCGTCTACCTTCATAGGCAGCGGCGTGGCGCTGCCGCACGCACGGGACATTCCCATCAAGGACGAGTTCGCGGTCATTGTGGGCAGAAGCGTTAGCGGCATAAACTACGACTCCACGCGCAACGCCCACGTGCACATCGTTATACTGCTGGTATCGCGCGAAGACGCCGACAGCGTCCGGCAGCTTGAGATACTCGCCGAGCTCGCATCATTCTTCAAATCGGACGACGTGCGGGAAAAGATTTTGGAGGGCGGCGGCGCAGTAGACATGAAGGGGTTATTGGCGTATGTCAAGAAAACTCCGTCTGACAGGAAGCCGCGCAAGAAGCCGGCGGCAAAGAACGAAGACTGGTCGCCGGTGCTCAACGCCGCAATAAACCTGGCCCAGGACTTCAAGGCCCGTGCAATCATCGTCTTCGCCGACGTCATAAAAGACGACGACTTCGTGGACCAGCTCGGCGAGCACCACAAAATAATCATAGTCACCAACAACAAGACGCGCTTCGACCTGGCCAAAGACAAGCGTGTGCTGGGCCTCGTGCAGGCCCCGCCCATCCCGGTATCGAGAACCGGGCAGCTGAAGATCGGCATCCTTCTCGCCCTGTCAAGGGGGCTGATCGCCAAGGAAGACAGGGTGATCTGCGTATCCGGCCTCGCCGGCGGCTCGGTTTTTGACACGGTAGTGTGCGTAGACATCGCGCGCGAATACGACTTTTTCTTCCTCAAGTCAAAAAACCTGCTCCCCGCAGACATCAAGCCAGAGGTCTTCGAGCGCGTTATGGGCCTGGCCGGAGAAATTGCGGTAGAGGGGCGCGAGGGCAAGGCCGTGGGCACTATATTTGTCCTCGGCGACACAAATTCGGTAAACGCTAACGTGCGCCAGCTCATAATAAACCCGTTCCGCGGCTACAGCGAGGCCGAACGCAACATCCTCGACCCCGGCCTTGTCGAAACCATAAAAGAGTTCGCCTCCATAGACGGCGCATTCATCATAACAGGCGACGGCGTGATCCTCTCGGCCGGCAGCTACCTCCGCCCGCAGGGCGCCAACTCGCAGGAAACCGCCCTCCCCGGCGGGCTTGGCGCGAGGCACGCGGCGGCGTCGGGGATAACCGAATGCACACAGGCGCTGGCCATCACCATCTCCGAGTCTACCGGCACCGTAAACGTATTCAAAAACGGCGCTGTAATGCTCTCGCTCTCCAGGCCGGTGAGCAAGGAGAAGGATATTATTAACTTCACGTGAAGGTCTGAACCTCAATCAATCAGCTCCCCTATTTTTTGGTAATTGACAAACCGCGCCACGCCCTCCTTCGCCTTAGCGGCGCCGCCGTAGACTACGTACCCGCCGGCGATTTTTGCCGAGAGTTTTCTGAACGAGTTTATGTTTTCGGCGTATGACGCGCTGAACTGGTCTCCGCATTTTATCTCTATGGGCACTACGCAGCCGCGGCTCTTGACAACGAGGTCTATCTCAAGGCCGTTCCTGTTGCGGAAGTAGTAGAGCGCTGCGCCCTTCCCGCTGTTGCGGCAGTTCTTGAGGGCCTCGGCGACAACCATGTTCTCGAAGAGGTTGCCGATCTGCGGGTCGCGGTGCAGGTGCTCTTCGTTTTTTATTCCGAGCAGGTGTGCGGCCAGGCCCACGTCTGTGAAGTAGAACTTGGGCGCGCTCATCATGCCCCGCGTTCCGGTTATGTCTGTGTAGCAGGGCAGGCGGAAGATGACGAAGCCGGCCTCGAGCGCCTCTATCCACGACTTGAGCGTGTAGGCCGCCACGCCGGTCTCTTCGGCGTAGGTGCGCAGGTTTACGGCCTGGCCTACGCGCCCGGCGAGGAGAGTGAGGAAGCGTCCGAGTGCGTCGCCGCATCCGGTGGTTATGAGGCTGCGGACGTGCCGCTCGACGTAGAGGGTATGGTATCCGCCGCGCCACTCGGGACCTTTGGCGGGGGCATCCTTAACGCAGTGGATGAGCGGCATGAACCCGCGGTGGATGTAGCCGTCGCGCTCGAAGCGCACGCCGGCGTATGCGAGTTCCCCTATTGTAAACGGCAAAAGCGTTGCCGACGCGAGCTTGTTGCCCGGCGCGGGCGCGATTGCGTTGCCATACGGGCGGCGCGACGACACGAGGATGAACCGCCCGCAGCGCCTCTCGGCAGACGCGGCGGCGCGTATGGCCGCGGCGAGCTCCGGAACTAAGCGGAACTCGTCTATCACCACGTTTCCCGGATATCGCCTGAAAAACTCCGGCGGACAGCTGCGCGCGAACTCGCACGTTTCCGGGTCGTCAAGAAAATTGACGTAGGCGTGAGCCGGAAACAACTTTTTTACGAGCGTCGTCTTTCCTGAATGGTACGGGCCGGTAACAATCACGGCCGGGCGCAGTTTGGACATGGCCAAAATATGGCGCGAAGCCTCTCGCCTTATCATCATAAAACCCCCGCTTTTCTGATGATAACGGTTTTCTATCTGTATGCGGCGGCAATACTGCGCCGCCGCGGTAAATCTACAGGCTGCCGCAATTATAGATCACGCTGTTAAATATTATACCCGCACCGTCCGGCGGCTGCACGGCAGCCGTGATGCCGGCAGGCTGGCGCGGGTATAATATTTAACCGTTTCTTCAATAATAGCGTTTTCAATAAAATCAGCTTCGCTTAGACTTGGTACCGGTAAATATCCGCACGATTGACAAACAGGAGGTAAACCAGAACGGCTCAAGGCGCTTTTTGACCATCTTTAAGGAGCCGCGGATGGGAATTGACTGAGGGCAATGCTCCTCGCACTTGCCGCAATTTCTGCACGAACCCGCCATGCCCTTTTTAGTTGTCAACGCGGCAGTAGCCTGGAGGTACTTGGGCAGAGAAGAAAGCCTGCCCATGATATAGGACGAGTTGTATACTGAAAAACAGTCGGGAATATTCACGCCGAACGGACAGGGGATGCAGTAGCCGCAGCCGGTGCATTTGATACGGTTCGACTCCTTAAACGCGGCTATCACCCCGTCAACGACATCCAATTCCCGTTTGGCAAGAACGTTCGGCGCGGCAACGGATTCGGCTACGGCAATATTCTCATCGACCTCCGCCCGGCTGCTCATGCCGGAGAGGAGCAGCGTAACCTCCGGGTGGTTCAGAATCCAGCGCAGCGCGAACGCCGCCGGAGTCAAATTTTGCCCGGACTCTTCAAAGACGGCCCGCACCTTAGGCGGCAAATCTTTCTTCCTCGCCAGCCGCCCGCCCAAAAGCGGCTCCATGACAATAACCGGCATCCCCTTAGACGCGGCGTACACAAGCCCGGTCCGCCCGGCCTGGTTGTTTATGTCGAGGTAGTTGTACTGTATCTGCGTAAAGTCCCAGTCCCGCGCGTCAACAATCTTCACAAAGTCTTCGCGCCGGCCGTGAAACGAGAACCCAAGCTGCCTGATCTTGCCCTGCTCCTTCTTCTCGTCTATCCACTTCTCGATCCCCAGATCGCAGAGCGACTGCCACTGCTCGGGCGTGGTGATCATGTGCATCAGGTAG
Source organism: Chitinispirillia bacterium (assembly GCA_009786575.1). Taxonomy (GTDB): domain Bacteria; phylum Fibrobacterota; class Chitinivibrionia; order Chitinivibrionales; family Chitinispirillaceae; genus GUT77. The sequence goes on from WQRV01000004.1 coordinate 6,321, forward strand.
TAGTCTATATAACCGGTCTTGAGCCGTTTGAGCGACATATTGAAGAATTTGTCGAAGTCCGCGTACGCTTTGCACATGAAGATCGGGAGCTTGGTGGCTATGCGGATCTTGTCCCTCAGGTTATTCTTGTGAACGATCTGCCCGAAGGCCTCCTCGCTGCCAGGGTAGATGTATGCCGTATCGTAGTAGTTGACCCCGCGCTCCACGGCGCTTACGACCATCTCCTCCGAGGCAGCCATGTCGATCTTGCCCCGAACCCGCGGGAAGCGCATGCAGCCGAAGCCCAGAGTCGATAATTTGTTCCCGAATTTATCGGTACGATATTGCATAAAATCCTCCCATCGTTAAATACCATAATGTAAATTATATTAATGGCGAGGATTTTCCAAAATTTTATTCATTTAACGGACACGGCGGCAATATGATAACAGTAGAATCCCCCACCCGCGTAACGCTTGCGCTGGACATCATCCGGCTGATCGAGGAGGGGCCCACGGCGGGCTACCACGAGCTCGGCATCGTCAAGCACATGGTGGCCCTGAGCGATACCCTGCACGTGGAAGCGGCCCGCGGCAGCGGCCCCGACACCGTGGAGTGCGCCGACGAGCGGGTCCCCGAAGGCGAGGCCAACATCTGCGTCCAGGCCTGTAAACTGGTCCGCGAACGGTTCGGCCACCACGGCGGCCCGCTCAAGGTCACCATCGAGAAGCGCATCCCGGTCATGGGCGGCATGGCCGGCGGGTCGGCCAACGCGGCGGCCATGCTGCGCGCCATAGACGAAGCCTGGGACCTCGGCCTCTCCCTCAACCAGTTCCGGGAACTGGGCCGCACCCTCGGCATGGACGTTCCCTTCTTCTTCACCGGAGGCACCGCCTTCGACAGCGAAGCCACCAAGGTCATAAGCCCCATAGACACCCCCACAAAACTCCACATCATCCTCGCCGTCCCCGGTTTCGGCGTCAGCACGAGAAAGGCATACGCCACGCTCGACTACAGCCGCGTAGGCAAAAATAAGGAAATGACCCAGCAACTGATGGCCGCGCTCAGGAATAATGACTTCGAATCCATAGCGAAATATATGCACAACGACTTTGAGCTGTCAATCTTCGAACAGTACCCGCGCCTGCGGGAGATAAGGGACAGCCTTCTTTCGGCAGGATGCGCCGCAGCCTGCATGAGCGGCTCGGGGTCAACCGTCATCGGCATCGCCAAAGACAGTTCAAGCGCCCGGAAAATCGCCGCAGGCATAGATTGCCGCACGATCGTTACGGAGACGCTGTAAGGCGGCGGCTGTGGCAGGTAACGGCTACGTGAACTTCTCCTCAATGAAGTATATCAGGTGGGCGAGGTTGTAGGTGAAAAACGCATTTTTCTTGTGAAACTCGCTGTGTACCCTGTATTGGTACAACAACTTTAAAAATGAATCTTCATACTCCGCAAATTTTTTACGGTCTATTGCCCTGCCGTCCCAACTTTTAAGAATTGCGTATAAAATATGGCAACAAAACATCTCATTTATCAACTCTATATTAGGTACAACACTCGATGTTGGAGACATATTCCGCGGAAAATCAAATACCGGCTTCTCCAAAAACAATTGAATGTATAACGCCGCTATTTTGTGATGGTCAATTCTCTTTCCTACTAAATTAACATCATTATAAATCTCTTTTTTAAGGGCAGACAATCTTGATTCGTAAATTTCTTCTATTTTGTCTATTACGGATTCATTGTAGGATACGAATTTTTTGCCGGCGTTATTGTAATATGCGTTTGCTAACACCTTAATTTTAGGAAACCACTCTTGCGAATTGAATTTGGACATAAAAAATCACCACCAATAGCTCCCACGCTCGTTGATCTCTTTAACCAATTCATCAATCGCGGGGCCGATATCGACCTCAGACGCTGATTTGTCGTCGTTTGTCATGGCCATACATTTCTCAAAATGTTCCCTTGTAACCGGCACATGGGGATTTCTGAGCAGGTCCTTTAAATCATATCTCTGTTCCATAAAAACCAGCCTTTCGCGATTATACCTGCCTAAACCAAACTAACCTCAAATATAATATTAAACATCACAAAAAATCAACTTCCTGAATAAAAAACCAATCCCGCAATTTTGGCGCATTTCCCGTTACCACCCGCGGTAGCTAAACGGGTCGCGGCGGTAGAAGTAGCCGGGGCCGCTGTAGTAGCCCGATTCCGGCGCCTTAATCATCGACACCCTGAACAGGAACCGCTCGCTCGGCATCCAGGTTACCGACGCGTCGAACGGCATGTTGCGGAAATAGTCCAGCGACTGAAGATTGTCCGTAGTAAAATTGTTGTACTGATTGAAAGTCGAGTGGATAGGCATGTCAAAATTCAGGCTCAAAACCACCGGGGCGTTGAACCTGTACTGCATCATCGTAGAGTAAAAACTCTGCGACTTCACATCGGAAACCTGCGACCCGCCGGCCATGAAACTCATGGAGTGGTTTATGGAGAAACGGGCCGGGTCGAGCAGGCCGGTGTACTTCGCGCCGCCGTCCCCGTTATCAATAGCCGAAGACCCGCCCCCGCCGTATGCACCCTCGGACTGGGCAAACAGGGAGACCGCCGCCGTCAACAAAAACGCCATGACTTTACGCCTGATCATAACAACACCTCCAATTTTGCCGATGGTCCCCGCTAATAATACCGGGGACTGCGGACCCATTCCGCAATCCCCTGTAATATAATATCCGTCAACCGCAAAATCCAAATCCGGCCCGCGGCGGACCTGCTACCTGCGGTCCTTGCGCACCCGCACGTCCCGCCCGTTCTCATTAACGTACACACCGGCGGCCATGGAACTCCTGCCCGGCAGGCGGTCCGGGTTAGCGGCGGCCGAGTAGCGCTTGCGGCCTTTCAGGTCGTAGAAGACATGGCTCGGATTCCTGACCGCGGATGGCTTGCGGGAGATCGCCGGCCTGTCCCTGATCGATGCAGCACCGTCTTTCCCCACCTCGAAGTTATCAAACGCGATCTCCAGGCCGGACTGAACGACGAACCCGATACCCGTAATCGTGAATGGCACAGACGAGGCCGGGAGGTCGGAGAGGTGCTCGCTGTTCACAAAGAACTGGTAGACGTTCGACCCGGCAGCCTTCTTGACCGTGAACGTATCGGCGTAAGTCCGGCCGCCAATGAGGTGCGCCGCGTATATCTTGGAATTCGGCAGCGAGAAGTTTACGCTGCCCGTTCCAACCCACGCCGCATAGCCGCCGTCTCCCATTATGGCGAAGTTCGCCACTTCGTTGTTACCGGGGCCGGACAGGAATATCCCGTAGTAGGCGCCCTTGCCGCCACCCATGTGGCGTATCTCGGCGGTGGCCACGAAGTCAAACATCTCAAGGTCAACGTATGCCCATACCCCGGCGCCGTTAGGAGTATTGATGTTCATAGCACCCTCTTTGAGGCTAACCATAGTATTGATCGCAGGTGCGCCCGCGCTTGACAGGAACTGCCATTCGCTCTTGAGCGAAGAGCCGTTAAAGTCGTCGGAAAAATTGGCTTTCTCCCCATCCGTGAACTGGTCGGTCATGCGAAAATCGCCAAAGGAAGCTGATACGCCCGGCATCATCAGAAACGAGACGTCGCCGGAAGCGTAAGTGGCATCGGTGAACCGGCCCTGGTAGACATCGTTCACAAAGAGCGTGAACAGCGTTCCCTGCTTGCTGACCGTAATTTTATTGTCGGCGGGCTTTATACCGGAAACCTGGGCCTGGAAGAGGTTGGTCCCCGAGTTATTGCCCCACCTGAATGCGATCAGGGTATTGCCGCCGTGCAGAACCACATTGTACCCCGTGATCTCCGGCCCCGGCCCACGGCAGAACAGCACCCCCGCCTGCTCGCCAGCCGGCGTTACCGACTTCAGGACGTAGGAGATGGTAAAAACCGACGGTTTCGGCGCAGCCAGATCGTTGAAATACTGAGCGGCAAATTTGTCACTCGTATTGCTGAGGGCAAGGGTACCGCCGCCCAAGTCCGCGTTCAAAAAGTCATCGTTGCTATTCTTCCACCCTTTCTGGAAAGAGGCCATAGGGTTGGTGAAGTCGTCCACCAGCAGATCAGCCGCGCCGGATACCGAAGCCGTCAGGAACAGGGTGAGTGCGAAAACGGACAAATTTTTGATACGGGTCATGCATACCTCCCATTATGGATTGGATGACCGGGTTATTGGCATATCATATAAATATACGGTTTATCCCGGAAAAAAGTGTACAAAAATAAAAAAAGGCAAAAATCATACTCAAGTCTCTATAATAATATAACACGCGCCGGGCGCGTTTTTGTTACTTTATCTGTAAAAAAGACAATTTTCCCAAATATATATTGATAAATATCAGCACATATTATATTCTATAGTAGGTACGACGACCGTTCTCGAAAGGCTGATATTTTGAGCGTAGCAAACTTTTCCTGGGTTATCCCCGAGAGGCTGGCGGGCAGCGCGGTGCCCGATTTTTCCGGGAAAGCGGGGGTTCCCGATGCCGACTGGCTTGTTGATGAGGGTGTGGATGTGCTGGTTTCGCTGGCGATGCCCTACGGGGAGGCGGCCGAGGAGTGCGACCGGGTTGGGATCGACTGGATCTTCTACCCCATCCCCGATTTCGACATCCCATCCGACCAAGAGTCCTTCTCCGCCCTCGTGGAGGACCTGGTTGAGGCCGTGCGCGACGAGGAGGGGATCGGTGTCTGCGTCCACTGCCAGGCGGGGATCGGGCGCACCGGGCTCCTGCTCGCGTGCATTATGGGCAAGTACCTCGGGATATCCGGCGACAAGGCCGTCGCGGCGGTGCGCAAGACGCGGCCCGGCTCCCTCGAAACGCCCGGCCAGGTCAACTTCGTCAAACAGTTCCTCAGCGGAAAGCCGGAGTGATGGACGGGCCCCTTGAGCTCGATATCCGGCAGATACTCCTGCGGGACGAAGAGAAGCTCAGCCCTTTCGCCAAGAAGAGCAGCGAATCCCTCGGGCGCCGCAAGCCCCTGCGGCGCGACCCGTTCCGGCTGGAGTTCGCGAGGGACGAGACGCGCATCCTCCACTCGCGCCCCTTCAGGCGGCTCAAGCACAAGACGCAGGTGTTCCTGTCGCCGGACAACGACCACATCTGCACGCGGATGGAGCACGTTTTGCACGTATCGAGCATCGCCACCGTCATCGGCCGCTGCCTTAACCTCAACACCGACCTTATCAACGCCATCGCCAAGGGGCACGACCTGGGCCACCCGCCCTTCGGCCACGCCGGTGAGCGCGTACTCGACAATATTCTAAAAGACGGGGGCATCGCCAGAGGGTTCAAGCACGAGATACACGGGCTGCGCATAGTAGACAAGCTCACGAACTACGGCGACGGCCTCAACCTGACGTACGAAGTGCGCGACGGCATCGCCACCCACTGCGGGGAGAGCTTCGACCGCACCGTGGCGCCTGACCGCTCAAGGGACCTGAGCGCGCTCGAATCCCTCTCCGACCGCGGGCCCTACCCCGCAACGCTTGAGGGGTGTTTAGTGAGATTGGTAGACCGGATCGCGTATCTGGGGCGGGACCTGGAAGACGCCATAAAGGCGAGGCTCATCAAGAAAGCGGATATCCCGCCGGAGGTAGCCAAGGCGCTGGGGACCGAGAACGGGCAGATCATAGGCGTGTTCGTAAGCGATACCATCGCCTGCAGCGCGGGGAAAGATTATATAGGGATGAGCGCGGAGGTCTTTGAACTGATGAAAGCGTTTAAAGAGTTTAACTACGAGCGTATATACAGGCATCCTGATGTGGAGCAGGTATCCAAGAAGGTTAAGCGGATGCTGGAGATTCTGTACGGCGAGCTGTATAAAATCTATGAGGAGTCTAAGGGCGGGAAGGACGCGGTGTACGTCGGCGGGCTTGTCAAGGAGGCGCCGGTCATGGAGACGTTCTTCAATTTCGTCAAAAATACCAATTATTTGGACGGGGTTGAGGCCTGGCGGGTAGTGATAGACTATATCGCCGGGATGACGGACCATTTTGCGGAGAAGACGATTACGCAGCTGTTTGTGCCTTCGCCGTTTGTGTAGGCCTTCCGTCAATCCCCCATATAAGGATTAACGTGAACCATGCAGTGTTTCACGCTGGGGAATTTATTTTCTATTTCGTCGTGGACCATCTGCGATATTTTATGGGACTGGATGAGCGTCAGGTTTGGATTCGCGGCGATTTCGACATCAACAAATATTTTCGCGCCGAATATGCGGGTTCTTATGTCGTCAACCGCAATAACTCCATTTTGGGCGGCGGCCAGGGCTTTTAGCTCTTCTACGGTTTTGTCGTCGCAGGAGGTGTCGAGCATTTTGTTGATGGCGTCGGCAAAGATGTCGTAGGCTGCCTTCATGATGAAGAGGCAGATTATGAGGCTGGCTATGGGGTCGAGTATGGGGCAGCCCATCATCGCGCCGCCGATGCCTATGAAGACGCCTATCGAGGAGAGGCCGTCGGAGCGGTGGTGCCAGGCGTCGGCCATGAGGGCGCCGGAGTTGATCTTCTTGGCGGCGGCGCTGGTGTACCAGTACATCCACTCCTTGACTGCGATAGATACCAGCGCGGCGATAAGGGCCAGGGAGCCTGGGATCTTGCCGTCGTAGGCGCCTTCGATTATCGTTTTGGTCCCGCTGTAGCCAATGCCCAGGCCAACGATGCCGAGGGACAGGGCGAGGAGGATAGATGCTACGCACTCGAAGCGCTCGTGGCCGTATGGGTGCCTGTTGTCGGGCTTCTGGCCCGACAGGTTCACGCCTACTATCACTATAAAGGTTGTGAGGAGGTCGGACAGGGTGTGCACCGCATCGGAGATCATGGCGGCCGAGTTGGCCACTATCCCGGCTACGAGCTTGAACGCGGTGAGAACGGTATTGATGATGATGGTAACAACCGCGACGCGGTTGGCCAAAGCGATGGCGCTTCTGCCGGTAACGGTATTTTCCATACTGCCTCCCGATAGGGGTTGAAAAGAAGACGCCCGCGGAACAATAAGTTGTTTACTGTCCCGCGGGCGTCTTCCCGCTGCCGCGAACCGCAGCCCGTCCACCGGAAAACTTTTAGATTTCCGGCGACTGTTCAGTTACCGAGAGTGTCGTGTCTCCTATTAAGATAATTTCCCGCTGATATGAAGTCAATATTTTTACATTTTTTTGCACCTTGTAAAAAATGTCGCCTGGCAGGCGACCACAAGCCCCATTTTTCGTGGTAAAATATCAATACAATGCAACCTAAATCCATAAAAAAGGAGTGTTTCATGTCCGTACAGATCAAGCCGTACGCAATTTTGCAGAAGATACGCCTCAGCGGCCGGGAGGTCTACACCGACCTCAAGTACCTCAACGACCTCGAGAACGCGAAGAAGGCGGCGTTTTTCGACTTCATGTCGGCCTCCACGGTCATCACCGACAGCGAGGACCCAAACGAAGACGCTTCCGGCGCGGAGGTAGAGGTGTACGTGGGCCGGGCCGAGTTCACGCTGGGCGACGTGCATAAGCTGGTTTTCGACGACAGCGGCGAGGCGCGGTGGGTCCCGGCGGTCGCGGGGTTTTAGGCGGCAAAATATTATTATAGCGGGAAGGGCGGCGTTCGCCCGCCCGCCAGCGCGAAAAATATTATATTATATTGAGTATGCCAAACGACAGACTCTGCATAATATGCAACGCGCGCAAGCCGGAATCCGCTTTCGAGCGGAAGGGGGAGCACATCGTCCCCCGGTCGCTCGGGAACCGGAAATTTAGGACCCCCTTTGTCTGCTCCGACTGCAACAACGGGCTGGGGGGTACGGTGGACCTCGCGCTTAAAAACGTATTCGCCGTGAAGTTGGCCTGCTACGACCGTGGCGTTGGCGTGGGGCGGGCAGACGAGATTCTGTCTGAGGGCGGTCAGCCCCCGGATAACCCCGACGTGAAGGGCGCCATCCTGAAGATCGCCTACGAGGCGGCGCATCTCCGGCTGGGAAATAACTGGCTGGATGACCCTAAGGCCAAAGCCGTCCGTGAGATATTATCTGCCTATATTAATAAGGATAAAAGGGCGGCCCACGCGCTGATGGAGAACATCACAGTGCATGATATATCAATCGGGATGTTCTATTACCGTATGGGCAAGGCCCGCAGCGAGCACATCAAGCACGCCATAACCGCCAAATCCTGCCTGAACGCGCTGTGGCTGGCGCCGGCCGCAGCGTTACGGGAGGCCGGTAACGAGCGTATCAACAAGGTCAATACATCAACCGGCCAGAATGATGGGGGGCTGATGTTAGTATTTGATATTGAAGGAGTTGCGCCGGGATACGCCGTCGTCAGCGATTCCGGTTGGGGGATAAACACCCCGGTACTTTTAGCGCCTGCGTTAAAATAACATAGATTACACGATTAAATTGGCATCACGGCTGTCGTGCAGTCGCTGGGCGGCACAAATTACACGATTAAATATTATACCCGTGCCGCCCGGCGGCATCACGGCTGTCGTGCAGTCGCCGGGCGGCACGGGTATAATATTTAATCATATCTTCAATAATTGCGCGTCCAAAAAAAATGGGCCCGGTTTGATCACCGGGCCCATACGGTCCGTCTTCGCCGTTTTAACGACGGCACAACATCAGGCTCAGGCAGACGTTTTCGTTCCGCCTACCCAGTTGTCGAACTCGGACATCACCGAGTCGTAGGTCTTCTGGGACAACTCCGGCATTTTGTCGAAGCCGCCGAACAAATTGGCCACGGCGTTGAAGCCATCCTGTACGGCTTTTCTCATGTCCTCGATCTTCGATTCGCTGGCGCCCGACCCGGCCATAGCTTTGGCAAAATCCACTATGCGGGCGGTGGTCTGCTTGATGCCGAAGTAGCCGTCTTCGGCGGTCAGTTCCTGGGCTTTGAGCTGGGTGGCCTCATCGACCTTGAAACCTCCGGCAACGGCATTGCCGCTGCCGTTAGCCGCCATGGCCCAGAAGGCCTGGCCGTTGGTGCCGCCGGCGTTTTTGGCGCCGCCCACATTGCCGCCGATTATACTTTCAACCATCCGGCGCATGGAGGCGTGCTGCGCTTCGGCCATGTCCCATAGCTTCTGTATAGAGGCGGAATCCTTCGAGTAGACCCCTTTGGCCCCCCCGCCGGCTCCGGCAGTGTACTGGTCGCCCGCGGCAGCCTTCGTATCCGCAGCGGCATCGTTAGCCTTGCCGCCGGCCCTCTTTGCGTTAAGGTCCTGATAATAGGCCTGTGTAGCCCCAGAACCGTGTACCTGTCCTACGCTCATAGTATGCCCCTTTCGAAAATACTACTGTGTACTACTGTTATCGGCATATAACTAAAAATCTTTAGAAATTAATTAAAGGGCGGGTTAAACCCGCCCATATATATAGTGCCATGGCATTGTCACACAAGCAGATACGGCTACTACTCCGTACCCTCCATCTCCTCCATCTGGCGCCTGAGCTGCTCGAGCTCGGCGTCGAGCTGCTGGCTGTCGCCGCCCTTGCCGCCCTGCTGGCCGCCCTGGGTGCCAATTATCCTCTGCACCGTAGCGAGCGCGTATTCAAGGTCGTCCTTCACCTGTTCCGCCGCCCTCATAAAGAATGTGTTCCTGCCGAACTCGTGGGTGTACATCTGGTGCTCCCGGAAGCCTTTCATGTACTGCTCGCTCCTGGCCTTCAGGCTGTCGAGGACGCCGGCGATGTGTGTCGTCTGCCCAATCTGGGAGTACTCCTCCACGCGGTCGGACATCTGGGAGTACTGCTCACGGTTGTTTTCGTCCTGCAGGCTGCGCATACTCAGCGAGTCCTGGCTGGGGGCCGTAAGCGTGTTGCCGAGCTCAACACCGGCCTTCAGGAGTTCGAACGCTCTGGGGTAATCTTTCTGGAGCAAAAGCCCGTAGGCGTTTATCAGCATGCCCTCAGCGCGCAAAACCGGCTTATTTGACGCTCTGGCGAGCTGCTGGCCTATGGCGATGCAGTCGGTCCACTGGCGTGCCTTGAGCGCCGTCCAGCCTAAGCCCAGGAGCGCGTCCTCGGCGTAGTAGCTCGTGTTCGGAACCTGACGCAGCGCTACGACCGCCTTTGAGAGCGCGTTCTCTTCATAGAATATGAGCCCCATAAAGAGATAGCTCCTGTTGATAGTCTCCTGCTGCTCAGGCGTTTTGGGCGTAGAGGCCATCGCGTTCTCAAGCGCGGAGATAACGTCCTTCATGTCGCTGCCCAATATCGCGTGGGACACCGCCGTGGCATGCTGCGCGGCAATGTAGTCGGGGTGGGCGTCCGGGATCAGCGAGAACGCGTGGACCGCCTTCCGCAGCTCGCCGTTCTGTAAGAAAATCTGCCCCATAATGTACGACCCGTGGTGCCGCAGCGAGTCGGGGACATTGGGCTTGTTGAGCTCCACAAACTGGTTTGTGGCCTCGGGGAACTCGCGGTTTCGGTAATATATACGCATGAGGCCCAAATCGGCGTACGCCACGACCTCACCGGACGGGTAGGTCTCCTTTACGAGCTCATAGTTAGCAATAGACTGATCGCGCATGTCGAGATGCTCCTGGCAGTCGGCCCTGAAAAGGCTCACCCAGTCGTTCCTGAAGAAGTCGGGGAACTGGACTACGAGCTGGCTGAAGACGAAGAACGCGTCCCAGTAGCGCCCTTCCGCGTAGAGCTTGCGGCCGCGGTTGTAGAGTTCGTTGGGGTTGAGGGAGGCCATGCGGCCGATCCGGCGCGCCAGGTTCTCCTCGCGGTGCCGCCCGAAGTCGGCCTTCACGTAGAACGAGTGGCTGGTCGCGTCGCTGCTCTCTTCCGTCATTACATTGTACTGGTAGTGGAACGACATGTCGCGCCCCTTGTTGAACGAGGGCATCTGAGCGCCCAGCGCAATACCCCAGTGGCCCAATATGTTTTCGTCGAACCCGAAGATCAGGTACGCCTTGAACATGCGCATGGCCCAGTAGCCTACGCGCCAGTTGAGCTCCCACTCGAGCGATTTTGCAAAATTCTCGACAGCGCCGGCGGACTGGAAGTTGAAGTCGTTGGCGAAGAAGTCTTTGAGGTCGAACTCGAGGTGGTTCTCGAGGCGGCTCTCCCAGAACTTGGAGTAGGCCGACAAGCGCAGGTTGCGCGAGTAGGCGGCGGTGGAGTTGAAGTCCGGCACGAACGATGTGCCCATAGTGGGCGCGATAAGGTTCTGGGTCGCGATACCGACGGTGTGGTCGCCCAGGATAGGGTGGCGCATCAGGCGGTAGTTGGCGCCGAAGTCTATGCCGGTACCCATAAGCGGCTCGCCGAAGTTGGTCTGGTAGGCGAAATTGAGGTTCGCGCCGATGATGAGGCTGCGCCAAATGTGCCAGGCGTAGCCGAAAGAGAAGACAAAATTGGCGTTGCTCAGGGCGTTGCTCATATCCGGCACGAGTTTGCCCGACTCGAGGTCGGGGACGTCTTCGAACACGGAACCGGCGCCCTCGATTAGCATTGTGAAGGCTGCGGTGTGGTAGAGAGACAGCGGCACATTGACCCCAAGCTCGGTGAGAGTGAACTCGCCTTGCAGGATGGGAGCCACCGCGGCGCGGACCGCGATGTAGTTCTCCTCGGCAATGTTGGCGGCGTTGCTCAGCGACGAATACTGGTTGTTGAGCGCGCGCCAGCGCTGTGTTACTAGAAATTCACCCGGCAGACCGGCGGCAAACGCCCCCGTTACTATGGACAACGCCACAACCGCAAGGCAGGCCGGCGGCAGTTTCCGCCGGGCTACTGTGCGAAAATTCGGATTCGACATGTCTTAAGACCCCTGACGAAGGACAATTTTACATATATTATGAAATATGTATACGGCGCACTGCGCACCGTATATAAATATAATATGTGTTTACGCCGTCAATAAAATAAAAAAAAAAAATATGCAACATCTTTCCGCCCCGAACGCCCCCAAAACCGCCCTGCCCCCAAAAAGCGCACCGGCCGCCGTACAAAATATTACATTTATTTCCGAAATCCGCCGCCCTATAGTATATTTATTTTATGAACTCAGCGACCCTTATGACCGTCTCCCGCGTAGCCGTGGCACCCGTATTCGCCCTGGTATTCATCCGCGGATACGCCACAACCGGTGATCTTACATGGATTTACGTCTGTTTGGGCCTGGCCGTGCTCATCGAGCTATCCGATCTGCTCGACGGTATGATCGCCCGTGCGCGCAAGGAGGTCACCGACTTCGGCAAGGTTTTCGACCCCGTCGCCGACAGCGTTTCGAGGCAGACAGTCTTCATCTCCTTCATGGTCGCCGGGATCATCCCCTGGTGGCTCTATCTTGTCTTCTTCTACCGCGACGCCTTCATGCAGCTGCTTAGGATCGTCTGCGCCTCAAGCGGGGTAGTCCTCGCCGCGCGGTGGTCGGGGAAGTTCAAGGCGGTGCTCCAGGGCATAGCCACCTTCGCCGTCCTGGGGGTCGTTTTGGCCCAAAGGTCCGGGGCCGGGTGGATGCCCCAAACCCTCTGGGGATGGCACACAGGGTTCTGGATAATGGTGGTCCCGGCAATCTACACTCTGCTCTCGGTAATCGACTACATAATACCAAACAGGGCCCTCATATCAAAAATGACCGCCAAAAAGTAGGGGCGCGATGAACATCGCGCCCGCTGTACCGCAATCAAAACCCGCGCAAGAGGCCCGTCAGTTAACCATAAGCGCCCTGGCCCTGTACACCTGCCGCCCGCTCGCGCGGTCCCTGACCGTCACTACGTAGTTCCCCGCCGGCACCCTGATATTGCCTACGGATGCCCCCGGGGCGGCAGTCACCTTCCGCACAACCTTACCGCGGGTGTCGTAGATCACAACGTCAGCCGCCCCGCCCTGCACGGGCCCGCGCAGGCAAAGCGCACCGCCGGCGCTCCTCACCGACCAGGAGTGCGCCTTGCCGGCAGCGCCCCCCGAAAGCACAGATGTGGGGTTTGAGAACGTGGCCTTGGCGACCTTGTCCGCCGTGCCGTCCATAGTTACCCGGGCGCTGTCGCTGCCTACCGCCGTCACATCGCCGCTCCAGCCGTCAAATTTCCACCCCGGCGCCGGGGTGGCCTTCAGCCCAACATTTACAGCCGCCGAACCCTGGTAAAATACCTGATTCGCGGAGTTGACCGGGGTCACTGTACCCTGGCCGGTTATATCAGTTGTAAGCGTGGTGAACTTCTTTTCCGCGCCCGGCGGGTTCCGCAGCCTGCCGCGGATGTACTCGCCCGACACGGTGAGGTTGGCATTGGCCCAAACCGCCCCGCCCACACCCGGGGTGGTGCTCGCGCCGGTCAGCGCCGCCGAGGTCTCGGACATGTTGCTTAGCGACCAGTTCGCCCAGCTAAGCTTGAACTGGTCCATAAAATCCATCCACCGGTCGCTCTCCGTAAGGTTGGGGGCCCCGGCGCCGTCGGAGTTGACGGTACCGAACTCCGAGACGAAGACCGCCTTGCCCATTCTGAGCGCGCGGAAGGTATTATTTCGGATGACGGTGTTGTGGGAACCGGCGTAGAAGTGCATTACGTAGGCCAAATTCTCCCCGTTCACCGGGTCGGCGGCCGCTTCGTCCGGGCGCTGGCACCACTGCCGGGTGCCTATAAGTATGAGATTGTTCGGGTCGATGGCCCTTATGGCGTCTACAACCGCCTGCGAGAAGGGCTTGATTACGGAAGCCCAAGACTGGTTAGTGGGCTCGTTAAAGATTTCGTAGATGACGTTCGGATACTGCTTGTAGGCCCTCGCCATCTCTTCGAAGAACTCTATGGTCTGCGGGCGCAGCGAGTCGGCCTTGTGGGAGTGCCAGTCTATGATGACGTACATCCCGTGCTCTATCGCCCCGTCCACGACGTCGGTCACCCGCACTTTGTTTGACACGCCGGCGGAGTTATCGCCGTTGAGGTACCCTGCCTGCGTAACCCCCCACCTATCATTAACGCCCATAGCGGCCCTTATGAGGGACGCGTTCCAGTCGTCCCGCAGGTACTTCACCACATCGGCGTTGTAGAAGGCCCCGGCACCCGGGCCCATGCTCCAGTAGAGGCTCATACCCCGCAGCTGCACCGGCTGGTCATTTTTGTCGAGTATTTGGCTGCCTGAGACCTTCAGCTGCCCGTGCCGGTCTACCGGGCTGCCGGCCGGGGCCTGGGCAGACAGCTCACCCGAAACGGCCAGAAAAAGGATTAACGCAATTAATGCCGGCGGCCGGCGGACAATAGGGCTTTTCATAAAGATTCCCCAGGGTTAGAGTAGGTGACATAATTTGGAATATCTCTTTAAGTATAACATAATTATGTTGATTTTACCAGATATTTTTGATTTTTATCCACGGCATATATTATATAAAGATCTGTATGGACAAAAACCTATGCCGGCAATTCGGGTTCTATGCGGTGCTGACCGACCCGCTCAAGGGGTACGACTACATGACCTCGCTGCTCGCCGATAACGGCGTAGCTTTTGTGCAGCTGCGGATGAAGAACGCCCCAAGAAAAGAGATTGCCGGTACCGCGCTGAGGATGCGCAAAATCACGGATGGGACCGCCACGCGGCTGATCATCAACGACGACCCCCATATAGCCGCCGAGACCGGAGCCGGCGGGGTGCACATCGGACAGGACGATATGCCGTATCCGCAGGTACGGGAAATTGTAGGGGATGAGATGATCGTAGGCATATCGACCCATAACCCGCAGCAAACGAAAGACGCCTGCCTCCTGCGTCCGGATTACATAGGAATAGGCCCGGTCTGGGCAACGCCTACCAAAAAGATCGCCGACCCGGCCATAGGCATCGACGGCATGAAAGAGATGCTGTCAATATCAACCGTCCCCGCGGTCTGTATCGGCGGGATTGACCTCACCAACCTGCCGTTAGTCCTTGAGGCGGGGGCGAAAAACTTTTGCATGGTCCGGCAATTAACGCAGAGCGAGGACCCCGGCCGGGTCCTTAAAGAAATACTGCGCCAAACTCCCCCTCAACAAAAAGACTTCTTCAACAATTCCAAATCCAGCTGCGGGTAGACCGGGAATTTGCCGAGCAGGGCCTTGACGCGGGAACGCGCCACATCAGCGGCCTTGCCGTCTATTTCGTATTTCGCCTGGCTCGGCTTTCCGGCGTTTTCGCCCTTGGATATGACCTCCGGCTTTGTGTTAGAGAGGACGAGCTTGAGGATGGCGGCGATCTCCTTCATCTCGTCTACGCCCATCCCGAGCGTTGTAGCGGCCGGTGTGCCTATTCTCAGGCCGCTCGTGTACCAGGGGCCGTTGGCGTCGTAGGGCAGGGAGTTCCGGTTAAGCGTTATCCCGCAGTCCCTAAGCGCGCTTTCGGCTTGACGGCCTGTCAGCCCGTAAGGCGTTACGTTGATGAGGAACAGATGGTTGTCGGTTCCGCCCGTCGCCACCGTCATCCCCTCGTCTATACAGAACCGGCTCATGGCGGATGAGTTTCTGACGATTGAGGCGGCGTAGTCCCTGAACGCGGGCAGGTTCGCTTCCGTCAAGGCTACCGCTTTGGCCGCCATGACGTGGCCGAGCGGCCCGCCTATGACAAGCGGGCAGCCCTTGTCAACGCTTTCCGCGAACTCGTCTGTGCAGAGGACCATGCCGCCCCTCGGGCCGCGCAGGGTCTTGTGGGTGGTGGTAGTTACCACGTGGGCGTGGGCTACGGGGTCAAAATCCCCGGTGAAAACCTTGCCGGCCACAAGCCCCGCGAAGTGCGCCATGTCTACCATAAACACCGCGCCGGCCTTATCGGCGATAGCCCGCATCCTCGCAAAGTTTATCTTGCGGGGGTACGCGCTGTACCCGGCCAGAAGGATGAGCGGCTTTAAGTCTACGGCCATCTTCTCGAGCGCGTCGTAATCCAGCAGGCCGGTATTCTTATCAACACCGTAGTTATAGGCGTCGAACATCTGCGCCGACACGTTGTGGCGGTAGCCGTGCGTGAGGTGGCCGCCGGAGTAGTAGTCCATCCCCAAGAGCTTCTGGTTACCGAGCTTGGCGCGCAGCTTGTTCCAGTCGTCCTGCGAGAGTTTGGACGGGTTGGCCTCCCCAATGGCCTCAAGCGCGGGTGTCTGGACCCTTGTGGCGAGGATGGCCCAGTAGGCGATGAGGTTGGCGTCGGCGCCGCTGTGCGGCTGTACGTAGGCGTGCTTCGCGCCGAAGAGCTTGCAGGCCTGCCCGGCGGCGTACGACTCTATGGCGTCTATGTTGGCGCAGCCGGCGTAGAAACGGTGGTACGGGAACCCCTCCGCGTACTTGTCGGTGAGCAGGTTGCCCATAGCGAGCTGCGTAGACAGCGAGCAGTAGTTCTCGCTGGCGATCAGCTTGAGGTTGGAGCGCTGGTCCTCCAGTTCCTTTACGATCGACGCGGCGACGGGCGGCGCGACCCTGGCAGTTTCTGAGAGGTTCGCGAGATATGCGACAAGGCCGGCATCTACATTGTTGACGCCGGTTTGGGAGAGGTACGAAGCGAGAATGCTGGTTGACATGTCAGTCCTTTTTGTTCTGGTTGACAATAAGATTACAAATAACAAAGTCCCCCCGTCTTCACGGGAGGACCTTGCGGCCGTTTTCAAGGCACCGGTACATCATCATAACATACCGCCCACGCGCACTTACTACTCCACTTTCTTAAAGTCGGTGCCGATGAGGCTGATATCGAAACTGAACGTGTAGTACATAAACGGCGCGACCCTGCCGTCCCTCATGCGCTCGGGCACGAAGGCCGCGGTTACCTCTTCGCGATCGGAGGTTTCACGCGTAGATCTGGTGCCGTCCTCTTCATTCACAACCTCAATGGTTGTTTTGATGGGGATAACCTGAAAAGTCTTGGCCTCTTTGCGCGGAGTCGTGTAGACCTCGAAGACCGTGCCGGCGGGGATCGGGGCGAACCCGCCGTCGTTGTGGGTAGGCGCCTTAACCTTTTCGCCGAGGAAGACGTCAAACTTCTCCCGCTCTTTGTAAACGGTGAGTTCCACTTTGTCGCCAGCCTTAATGTCTACCCCGTGGCCACTGCCGCCGCCGCAGCCAACGGCCAAAACAAGGGCTGCCACCGCCACCATTGCATAACTGAGTTTTTTCACAAACACCCTCCTTCAAAAGGAAAATTTTATTTTAGCTTCGAAAAATTCACACATATATCATTAAATATAGATTCCGGGCACGCCGGATTCAAGTTTTTTTTATTTTTCATTTTTTTGTTGCGGAACCCGGAGACATTTCTTATATTATATATTGGGATTGTGGACCCGGCCTTGTCCGGGGGTATACTTCAAGGGGCAAACAGCCATGTCGATGGCAATACGGGCATCCGCGGCGGAATCCATAGAGGCCCTGGCGGGCCGGGTGGGGAGCTATATCCCGCTTAGCGCCGGCATGGGCGGCTCGTACATGAGCGGGGGCGCCATGCGCGCCGACCCGGCCCGTTTTGCCGCGCCCGGCTTCCCCGGTGTACGCTCCCCGTTGCCCCGGCAAGACGTATACATCCCCTCCATCCCGGCCTTCGAAGCCGGACAAACCGGCGCGCCAATTTACGAAAAGGCGCCGAATAATGGCCAAAACGAGTATATCGACACATACGAAAGCACAATAATCCCCGGCCAGACGGAGCCCGAAGAGGCCGATCCGCCCATCCCGGCCACCGGCGAAACCGCCGGCTACGCCGGACCCGAAGAGCCGCCCGCCGCCACGGACACCCAAGGCGATGCCGAAGACCCGGACGTAAACGTCCCCGGTAACGCCGCCGAAAACAGGGCCGAGCCTGAAAACGGCGAGCTCACCCCCGAACAGCAGCAGATTGTAGACGAACTCGAGGTGCGCGACGCCGAGGTGCGGGCCCACGAGCAGGCCCACGTCTCCGTGGGCGGCGCGTACGTCCGCGGCGGCGCGTCATACGAATACGAGAGCGGCCCCGACCGCAAACGGTACGCGGTAGGCGGCGAAGTCCATATAGACGCCTCCCCCGTCCACGACAACCCCGAGGCCACTATCCAGAAGATGCAGGTGGTCCGCGCCGCGGCGCTGGCCCCCGCCGGCCCCTCAGGGCAAGACCGCGCCGTAGCGGCATCCGCGGCACGCGCCGAAGGGGAGGCCAGAGCGGAACTTAGCGAAAAAAGGGCGGCCGAGGCCAAAGGCGGCGGCGAAAACAGCGCACAGGGCAGCGCCGGCAACAACACCAATATGCAAAACACCGCAAACAACGAAAAAACGCGGCAGTCGAGGATCATGAACAACGCGGTATCATCTTACGCCGGCAACAACCCCTACGCGCAGGCGGCAATGCCGGCCATAAACTTCGCGGCCTGACATTTCTGCGCGGCGCTTTAAAAAAGAGAACCTCTGACCCGTACCCTTTTACCGTCATTTTAATAAGGTACGGGTTATAATTTTTCCAACAAATCCGCAACCGGGGCATTGGCATCCTGATATTTACGTTTTATAATTTCAAGAACAATATTAGATAAATACGGATAATTGACATAGTCGTAATAATTGTACATATAATCGCCAAGTATGAATAATATATCCTTAGATTTCTCCCTTTGGGCGCTGGATCCGCCGGCTACGCTTGAACGCTTGTCCAGGTCTATAACCTTTGCTACCGCCTTTTTGAGCTCATCGTTAAAATCCTTGTAATCTTTGAGCTTGCTTTTGAGCGATTCAAGCATTGCGGCCCGCGGCTTTGGCTGCACCCGCTTCAGCTTTTCCTGTACAGCGCTAATCTCCGTGGCATTAAACCTTTTGGAAAACAGCTCTTCCGCTTCAAAACATACCTCCAAATTTGATAAAACAGCGCTCACGTCCGCGTTGTTACCCGCCAGCCGCCTGTCCCGCTGGACGGTTATTTTATTTGAGGAGCCCAGCAGCTCATCAAACGATTTGGTTTTGTAATAATCTATTACCTCCTGAATCTGCGTTTTATACTGCGTATTATCTTTGGTCAGCTGCTCCTTGTCTTTGGTCAACTGCTCCTTGTCCCGGGTCAGCTGCTGAATTTGCGCGTCTTTATCCTGAGGCGCAGCTTTCGCGTCTTTGGCCGCCGCACCTGCGCCCTGAGCGAGCACAGTAAAAACAGCACATAAAATTAATGACAGAACCATTATTTTTTTCACAGCACCTCTCCTTTGATACCTTATTGTTTATATAAACCAATATTTTACGCCAACGCAATAGGGCGTATCTTAATAATTATAATCCAAATCCCTGAAATACTTGTACGCATCCCCATTGTCATCATCCCACTTCTGCAATAACCTTCTGTATTCGGCACGATGGCCGGAAACATCGTAAGCAACCGCGTTAAAGCCGTCTATCTCTTTTCTGACCGAAGTATACAGCGTTTCATACTCCGATTGATTCTCACGGTTATAGTTTTTGTACGAACCCGACCATCTGGCGATTTTTTTATCAAGATACGCGATGTGCGCCTTGAACAATATTTCCGGAATCTCCGTCATCTCACCCTGCAGGCGCGTACACAAAGCGGCAGACCCCCTATCCAGATCGAAACGGATCTGGCGGTACGCCTTCTCTTTCGCCATTCTCTCCTCAACATCCTCTACCGGAAAAACCGGGGCCAGGTCGTCCGGCAGCTGCGGGACGCGCTTTGCGGCGCTTATGAACCTCCTGATTTCGTCGTATTTCTTGAAATTGTCCCGGATTTTCGTGAAATTCTTATCAACCGGACTGTCTTTCTCGAGCCACTCCGATTTTTGCAGCGCCTGAAACTCATTGCGGACAAAATCCAAGTCGGAAGCCGCCCAGACCGCACCGCTAAACACCAAAAACGCCTGACGGATAAACTTGGCGGCATACACGGAATAAAGCTCTTTCGAGAGAATATCGTTCCACCGGCTGTTCTCCAAAGAGGTCTTGCCAAAACGGCCCTGTTCATGGTAATTCCCAATACTCCACGCCACCTCCTTGTAAAACTTATTGTCAAGCACGCTGTCGGACAACCTGCCTATCGAATCAATCTCCTCCTTAATACGCTTCGTAAACTGATTCTCGGGAGGAGGAGGCTCCGGAGGGGGCGGGGGGGAGTTCACCAGCGAACGGGCTATGAAGAAAGCTATGCCTGATAGGGCTGCCAGAAGTACTATGTATTTTATTATTTTCATTTTTGTTTGTCCTTATTGCCCCTTTAACCCGTCTATTTTATATGTACGGCTATAGTTGTAACCGGATTTCGGTTTCTTGGTTTCTTTTTCTAAAAATTTATCCAACGGACTACCTTGAAGATTGATATTCTTATGCACTCTCTTTGCAAGTTGTTCATATCCCTCAAGAGATGCGCTTGTCAAGTCCCAAAATTCCAGATAAAGATTGATACCGTCTTTAAGTTTAGAATCTTGTGTTTTTTTCAAATACTCCTGCAACTCCGCTTTTTCCAACGGTTTGCTTTTCAGAGCAGTTCGAATCTCAATATCACTACCCGTTGCCGGAGCCTTCACACCAGTGCCAGCACCTGCCCCGGCTGTCTGTTTAGCGGCTGACTTTCCCGCACCCTCCTCACCCGCGGATTTTTGCGGTACAACATTCGCGCTATTTTTACCAATACTATCCGGTTGCCGGACGGAATCAATATCCATAACAATG
This sequence comes from Chitinispirillia bacterium, assembly GCA_009786575.1. Lineage (GTDB taxonomy): Bacteria > Fibrobacterota > Chitinivibrionia > Chitinivibrionales > Chitinispirillaceae > GUT77. The sequence continues at coordinate 26,929 of WQRV01000004.1, forward strand.
TTTTTATCATCAACACCGGCGCTGTCAACCAATTTTTTTTCATCTATCGCCTTTTTAATACGCAACGAAATATCGCTCCATTCTTCCCTATACTTGCCCGGCGTTTCCGTTTCCCATTCTATTTTGTACTTTTCTAATTGATCCAAAAGAATCGCCGTATCGCCTTTGAGATACTCTGTTATCATAACCCGGATGCTGTCGGCCCGCACTTCAGCGGCCCGCATCGCGGACATTTTCGCTCCGTGCATCACCATCACCAACAGTACTGCGAGTGCGGTACTGGCAACGAAGGCTATTATTATGGCTTTTTTGTATCTATATATCAGTTCGAATATGGAAGATAGGGCCTTCCTGCGTTTACCGGCCGGGGAGAAAACCACCGCGGCAGGTCCGGCTCCCGCTTTGCCATGACTTCCGGACGGCGCTGTATTATTAGCGCCTGTGATGCGTTTAGCTTCCATTTGGGCCTTGAGCCTTTCCACATCTTCCATTACTGCCGGCTGGTCCGGCGGGAGTTCAAAAATAATTTTTCCCGTCAGGTCGTCTTCAGAGTGTTTCAGGGCGTTCAACGGGTTTTCGGGCTTGTCTTTCAGCCCTTTTTCCACAAAGAATACCTGCTTATAGCGCTGGTACATTCTGTGTCTTGGCATATCAAAATACTTTTGCAGCTCCTCATCACCGGTGTAGTAGGCGAAGGCCGCTTCGCCTGCACCCTGTGGGATGCTGCCGGCGCCGGGCTGTTTTTTCAGTTTGGGTTCATAGCGGTTTTCGATCCCGGCAATGAACCCCCAGTCGTTGCGGACATTTCCGAGGTTGTTGTCTTTAATATATTTCCCGGCAAACTCCAGCGCTGCTTCATCCAGCAGCGCCTGAATGTCTTTGCCCGCGAGCTTCTCAGTGTTTGGAACAGCCACGGAAAAGGCTATATTGCCTGTTCTCAGATCGCCTATGACATCCCTTACAATTCTATATTTAGAGAAAACTACGCCGTCTCCGTTAAAATGAAGCGAGTACGCCTGCTTGCCTATCGCGGCTACTTTACTGCTGTCGGGCCTTGCATCAAACAGCCCCGGCACCTGCTCAGGCGTTATGATTTTGTACCCGCCGTTTGTTCCGTGTATCACTATTTTCATAATTTCCGCCTTAACTGTTAAGAATGTCCGTTATAATTGACTTTTTACGTGGTTTAACGATATCCAGCAGATCGTTTATAATATCAATAGAGTATTTCCGGTTTATTTTGCATATCTTACTGAAATAGACATCGCCGATCGAAAATATCTTTTTTATGAAATTTACCGAATGTTCATCGCAGCAAACTTTCATAGCGTCCATAAACCCGCCAAAGTTATTTTGCAGGAAAGCCCCTGCAATCTTGCTTCTTTCCGCGTCGTTGGGGGCGTGTATTTCATCCGCTTTTGTAACGACAATATAGACCGCGTCGGTCTTTTTTCTGAAAATATCATTCTTCTGGCGGAAATAGGTCGCGGCAGCGTTTAGATATTTCGCCTGCTCCTGTTTTTTTTGCGTTGTCTGGTTATAGTCAACAAAAAAGAAATGTACCTTCCGGTTTTCGCTGTTGAGCAGCAAATTAAGGGTTTTGAACGCGAAACGCCTCAGCTGCTCCCTCTTTTGCTCTTCAGTAACATGCACTTCATCCCTGTGCTTGTCGTACGAAATTACATCGGTTGAAACATTATTGTTTACTATGTCGTAAAAAAACTTGAAAATCTCGCCGCTCAACTCAAAGAAAGCGATGTTTCTGTACCGTTCCTTATTACCCCTTTTCTTGACGCGGAACGGCATATACTGCGTTCTGTCGAATACGGTCGATGGGGGTAAATAGCCTATATTGTTTGTAAACAGCTCTACCAAACTATCCCGGTAAGTCGCGCCGAACTGCTGGGGCAGTTCCACATCGACATCCATCGTGTATTCGCAGTGAATTGTATTTAATATTGCAGACAACGCGCAGCTTTTCCCCGACGACGGTATTCCCCAGAAAAAGACATCCGTATATCCGGAAGGAATCTCATTCGCTTTCTTCGGCACAACGTCGCTGAAATCCAGTTCAGGCTCATCGTATCCGTCAACGATATCATAATCTAGGCCTATTTTCCCGCACAATTCGCGCAAAAAGCTTTCTCCCAGTATTTCTTTGGCCGAGTCTGGCGTTATCGCGTTGATATTCTTTCTTACCTCATCAAATTTCGCCTGCGTTATCTGGGCAATCCTTTTGTCGGCCTCCGCCCTGTACTGGCTGTCCGGATACATGATTTTAAAGTCTTCCAGCAGCTGCACCGTGTTTGCCGCGCTAAAAGCGGCGTTCTCCCTGCACTGCCTGTTTCTCCGCTCTTCAATTGACAGCCGCGCGATTTTCGCGTTCACCTCCGGTATACGCAGGCTGTCGGGATACTCGGACTTGAAATCTTCCAGCAGCTGCACCGTAGTCGCGTTATGGAAATCGTTATCCTCCTCCTCAAACACGGCGAGCATTTTTTTCACCCGCTTTTGCTTGGAAGCGTCAAAATCTCCGGTAGCCCGCAGCTCATCGAAGGTAGCCTTCCCCTCCCGGATGATTTTTGCGATGTCTTCCGCTGTTAAATCCTCAACGTTTTTCATAACAATCTTCTTTCGTTATATCCAGCGTTAAAATTATTGAATAGTCGTATCCGTCAACGTAATCGGTTTTTGTTTTTTGGTGCTGCGCCCCGAAAAAATATACGACAGCAGCATCAATATGTACAGCAGCGCCGCCGAGGCGATAGAAACCGGTGCAGGCTTGCCGGGCGCGGTAAAGTATCTTTTTACATCTTCGATTGTTAGCTCGTAAACAAAATCATCGGCTTGCTCGCCGTGCTGCCGGACGGAGGAATATCCAATCAATGATGCCAGCCAGCTGTTTGTGTTTTGACCTACATCGTTCACTATGCCTACAATGCCTATCGGCTTCCAGCTGTCAACAATATCCCGCGCGTCCGCCAGCCAGGCGGAACACCCCTGTTTCATGTCTGCGTAATTGCTTGGAAACAAATCGGCATTAAGATCAAATATCTTGCGTTCAATCAACTTGGCGTCGTTAATACCTTGCTGCCCAAATTCGTAGCCGGCGTATACGCTGGGGTTTATCTCTTTGGAGGCGACAACGCTCCTAAGCTCCCGCTCGTAGAGCCCTTTACGTTCTTCCGCGTAATTTTCATACTCAGAAAACATTTTCTCGGCCTGCGTGAAGCTTTCGGTAAGTTTGCGCTGAATTTCCGCCTTCTCCGCCCAAACAGCAAAGCAGTGCGGCAGTTCCGTGCTGGCGAAGAATACCGTGGAAGCCGTAAACAAAAACAGAAAAATGATTTCCAGTACCAGCGAACGCCCGAAATTTTTGTACGTACGCTTAAAAACTTTTGCGCCCATTGCGAACAGGCACAGTAAAAACGCTATAACCGATCCATAAACTATGTTCACGGTTATATTATCGCCCAAAGACGAAAAGTTTTTGCCCAAAAAGCATACGAAGCCAAACATAAGCGCCCCTAAAACGGTAAGCATGTCGGCCAGCGAAAATTTTGATTGTTTCATATTTCTTTTACCTTGCAGTTTATTGTTATATATTGTTTCAGCGTTTTTACGCTCTTTATTAATTGCCTGTCTTCAATACCTTGTCAATTTCGTCCAATCTCCGCTGCAGGCGGTCGCGTTCCCGCTGCAGGTCGTCCATCCCGCTGCTGCCGGGCGGCACGCCTGCGGCGGGCGGATTCCGGCCCGCAGGCGGCGGCGCTCCGTATCCCGGCGGGGTTTGCCCTACAGGCGCACCAACGCCGGGCGGGTTTTGGCCCGCAGACACGCCGGGTCCGGGCGCTGCCTGGCCTGCCGGGCAGTTGACTACAAAATCCCACGCTGTCCCGGTTCCCAGAGATATAATCTCAACAGTAATTACAGGCTGATTAAACTTAACAGCCGCGTTAACAACTCCCCTGGTGCCGCCTGAATATGTAAATATAACATTCCCTTCCGTATCCGGGCCGTCATGGATAGTAATTCTGTCGGGGACGTTGTGCGTGTTGTGCCTGAAAACAAACGTGCCGGACTTCTGCCCCATCTGGAAACTTCCGATATAGCCCTCATCCCCCCCGGATGCCGCGACCGCGGTATTGCAATAGGCCAGCGGTTCGGCGCAGGCTGCAGTTTCGCCCGATATTACCGCCTCCAGCGCTTTGTCTAACTGTATCAGCTTGCCGACATCGCCGGCCGCGGACAAACCCGTATTTTGCAGTATACATATAATTTGCCTGGCGGTAAGCGAATCGTTCAGGCTTTTCATCAGGGCAACTCCGCCGGCTACTATAGGCGACGCCATGCTTGTGCCGTCCATCATAGTGTAGCCTCCGCTGCCGATAGTGCTGTAAATATCAACCCCCGGCGCGGAAATGGTGGAATATTCACCGTAGTTGCTGAAGCTGGCTTTTGCGGCGCTCTGATTTTGTTTGTCAAGGGCCGACACGGTTATAATGTTTCCCGGACGCTGAAGCGGAGATATGCCGGCAAGAACATTATCATTTCCCGCCGCGGTAACAATGACCGCTCCGTGCTTGTCTGCTATTTTCACAATTCTGTCCCACACGCGCTCTTCCTCCTTAAAACGGCTGCGTATTATTTCTCTCTGATGCTCTTCCGGTAAAGAGTTTAATCCTGAAAAATCCGCGCCAAGCGAGACATTAACCACATCCGCGCCCTGATAAAGCGCATACAGTATGCCGTCCAGAATCGATGTGGTTGTCATTACGCCCTGCGCGCTGGCTACCTGAACCGGCATAAACGCACAGTTGGGCGCAATACCCAGAAGGCCCTTTTTATTGCCGGCAATAGCCAGCGCCGTACCGGCTACGTGCGTTCCGTGGTCAATCTTCTGCGGTGAGACCTTGTCTGAATGCAGCCATACGTTGTATGGCATTACAACCTTGTCTTTCAGCTCGGGATGCTTCAGGTTAAAGCCGTTGTCTACTATAGCGACGGTATGTTTTGGCAAGCCGCGGGTGACAGCCCATGCCTGCGGAGCCTTTACGGCGTGCAAATACCACGATTTTTTCTGATCGCTATATGCGGGGTCATTAGGTACATATTTTGTTTCAAAGAGCGACTCGTCGAATACAAACAGTTCGTATTGCGGCGCAAACTTAGGCGGAATCTCCGCCTTGAGTTTTTCCCGTTCGTTAGGCGGGACTTCTATTTGCATCCTTTTCACAACATCGTCGTAATAGACTACTTTGTATTTGGCGTCCGGGTACACGGCCTTGAAATCTTTCGCCAGATCCATTATGCTCTTTTCATGATTTTCCATTAAAATATTCAACCGGTTGCCGATAACCGCCGGTTTTCCGGGCTCGGTAATTATTTCAGACTTATCGGGAGGCGGCAAAACGCCCTGATGGGGCGGAAGCACGCCTTCGTACCCCGGAGGAGTAGGTACGGGCATATAGGGATTGCCCGGGTTATATATACCGCCCGCACGCGGATCTTTGCCTGACCAGGGCTTCCCTTCTATAGGATACGGAATTGGCGCATACCGTGGCCAGCCGTAACAGCTTCTAAGCAGCCACGCCAGCAGCAACAGCAGCAGCAGCAATAAAAGCAGCCACAGCAGCCACTTTAACCATGGGCGGCGTTTTTTGGGCTTTACGGCGGCAAGCGGTTCCACCTCTGGCGGCACAGGGTCAGGGGGCAGCTCCGTCAACGGCAACGCGGGGGGCGGTTCTGCCGCAAACGGCACAGCCGGCGGCACACCGGGCTCTTTCGGGCTCTCGGGCGCTTTCCTTTTTTTTGCGGCGAAGTTCTTGCAAATCTCGCTGATATCCGCCCTCACATTGTCACGCACCTGCATTCCCCAAACGCCCAAAACAACCCTGTCATCGTAACAATACACAAAACGGCTGTCTATATACTTCACGGCTTCGGCAAGAAAACCGGCTTCGGCGGTTTTATCCAAATCCCGAAGCGCGGCAGCCTTGCTGTTGTAATGCTTGAGCGTTTTATCCTTTATATCCGTATATCTGGCCAGATCATCACCCTGCAGGTCAGACAGAAGCTGCGGCGCCTCGGTGTACTTTTTCCCGTGGAACGTGATCGTATCGCCCTCTCTCACTGGATACGCCAAAAAATTCCGGTACTCGGCGTCTATATGCCTGTTTATGATATTCGTTTCCGCCAGCTGATAGCGGTCAAACAGCGTTTTGCCGCCAATAGCCTGCAAGGCTTTGAAATACTTCAAATCCGCGCAGCATAACTGTTCTTTGCCTATTACTTTTGCCATAGTTTTCAGTACTCTATTCTTTTACATTCGTTAATAATATTACCCAGCCGTTCATTTGCCGCCACATCGTAATTTGGTATGTCGCATACGGATACGAAACCGACTTTCAGGCGGTTGTACCACGACAGATAATTACGGTAGCTTGGCAAAAGCTTCATCTCTCCGGGCTCAGACCTGATAATATCAGCCCAATTCTCTATTTTCGTTAACAGCTCCTCAACCGATTTCTCCGCCGGATTATCGTGCCGGTCAAGAATCAGCCCCAGATTGTTTTGTTCGTTTGCCTTCCGCAGGTCATTGAGTTCAGACTCGTCAAGGTATTCAAAGCCGACGGTATTGATACATTTGTTCAGAAGCTCCGCGCTGATATCGGCGGCTATCTCATAAGGCAGCTCGGTTTTGCTGTGCCCGTCGATATAGCATCTGATTTTTTCCGCGATCCGTTTGGCAAGGCCCAGCTTTTTAAACAGCTTTTGGAACATCTCCGTAATGTCCTGTAACGCCGGCGAACCTTCCGCAGCCAGAATCTGCTGAATGGTGCTCTTGTCGTTTTGAGCCACATACGCAAACCAGTATTCAAGCAGCATATCCGCCAGCTGCTGAGCGTTGCTTTTAATCATGTCGGTATTGCCGTTTATAAGCTCTTCCAAATCTATCTGCTTCGCTTCGAGATATTCGCGGAATTTCTGCTTCGACTCTTCTGTTGTTTTTTCGTAATGCGCGCACAAGCGCTCAAAATAAGCGCCGGCCGTATCATTTTCGGCAACCGGCACCTGTATCCTGTACGTGCTGTAGATATCCATATTAACCACATCGCGGTACCCGACATCGTCGATCTTCTTGCGGTAGAGCTCGAGTACGGATCCCTCGTCGAGCATCAGCTCCTTCATCAACTGCCCGTAAAGCCTGATGCCGTCGGCGCTGAAAGCCATATCCAGCGTGTGCTGAATATTTCCGGCGGTAGACTTGGCCTTCTGCAGCTCCTCGTCCTTGTCGTTACTGTGAAAATGCCTGAGCAGCTCGGCAAGAATGGCCTCAGATACCGCATTCAGGCCGGCAAGCGTTTTTTCGCGGCGGGCGCTGTTGATATTTTCCGCGGCGGCCGTGAGCCTGTCAATAATCAATTTTGTACCGTCTTTGTTTATACTTGCCGCTTCGTCCCACGATTCGGCTGGATTGGCGAAATGACGTTTAACAAAATCGTATTCAATAAAAGACTGCCTGAGTTTTTCCCTGAAACCGGGGTAACCCTGCGGAATTACCTCTTCTAATTCCGTTTTGTTTTCGTTGTACCCTCTGAAGATATGGCTTATGGTATCGGACTTCTCAAAATCGCGCAGCAAAAAGATATTCCGGAAATAGGGCTGTGACACTGTCCAGCTCTCAAACCAGGCATAAATTTCGGTATTCAGCAGCTGGGCGGCCAGCGTGCGTTCAAAACGCTGGTTCCAGCGATAATTCAGGGAAGAATTATCGGCAGGTTTATCCTGCTGCGGGTTATATTGCAGGTTAACATTAAAAAATGTGCCTATAATAAACAACGGCGGTATCTTTGATTTGCTGATGAAATCCTCCCGCTTCTCAGGCGTAGCGCCAACAATCTTTGCAATCCAATTATTCAGCATTTCCGGCATCAACCGCTGCGCTGCCTGTTCATGCTTGGCGCAAAAAAGCAGAATATTGATTTTTTCGGCTTCCGAATATTTGTTAAACAGGTATGCAACCTTGCCGCGCAGCATCAGTTCCGGGATAATTTCAGCTTCGATCAGATTTTCCGGCAATTGCAGGCGGGAACGCGCACCCGGAAAATCCAGCAGATCGGTCTCTTTCAGAAACGGTTTGTTTGCGAGCAGCAATTCCGGCTGACTGAAAACCAATTCTGCGGCCAGCGCGCACAAATAACATTTTGAAAATCTGATTTCCTCATTATGCGCAGGCAGCCAAACCGTTGTATCCGCCCTGTATTCAGACTCTATTCTGTCGGGCGCTTCATATATCTCTTTCAGCCGCTTTACGTCGAGCACCGTACCGTGTTTGTACAATATAGCTTCTACCGGGAGATAGATGGTCGTTGAAAATTTCAGCTTTTCGTACTCTAAAATCAAATTGGAAAAAAGAGTTGTTATTTTTTCATTCTTATTCCACAGCAACGAAAAAATTTCTCTCCACTCGCTTGAATCCGCTTTGCAGATCAACTGCGATATTTCATCGAAAAATTTGGAAGAGAGCACGTTGCCGGCCTTTGTCAGATTACTCTCAAAATAATCCTGCATGTCCAGCACATCGTCTTCGCCAAATACTTTCTGGCGCACCTGGCGGTCTTTTAACCGGGCTTTCAGCGCGAAAACCTCCGCATTTATGTCATCTGTCCGCAGCGTAAGGTCGTGAACGGCTTTTATGTCATTATAGAAACTGTCGCACAAAACCAGTACGGCATCAACAGGCGACAGCAGGACGGCTTTTACCGGATACCCCGGGTTTTCCGGCTTATAGTTGACTGAAAAACGGGAAACCAGGCTGGTGGATTCGGACCCGCCGCCGGGCGGGTTGATCTCTTCGATAAAATTATGCACAACGCCGTTTTCGCCGGTAACAGTAAACGGCTTGCCCTCTTCCGACAACAAACTGCCGATAAGATATGATTTGCCGACCTGGCTTTCACCATACATGGCCGCGGCCGGATTGCCTTCCAGGGCATACCTCTTCTTATTCAGCTTGCGGCGGCAGTTCACCATATTGCGACAGGCGTTCTTCTGCTTTTCCCCGTCTAAGGAGCTTTTAAACCAGGCATTGGCTTTTTCGGCCAGTTCAAGCTGTTTCAGTATCTTTTCTTCCATACCGTATATCCGCCTTAATTATTTTGTACATTGCTGACGTTTAACGAAAAAATACCTGAGTCAAGCCAGAAATTGTCTATTTCACTCATGCTCTGAACCTGCAGGCTGAAAAAGTTCTTATTTATCGAATTGCCTTCCCTGTCAACTATTTCTTCAATACGCAGCTGCTCAACATCTTCGCTCATATCACGTTCTATCGTAACCCTGAGCGGCATATTCCGGCGAATCCTCGCTTTTTCGGCATCAACGCCTGTCCGAACGGCGTTCACGTCGTTTTCATCGTCCAGCCGCCCTTTCACGCGGTCTTCAATTTTGTATTCGTCGAAATCGAGCGTGTAGAACGGCCGCGACGGATATGCCGGTATATCCAGCTGACGCACACCTATTCTGAACGGCAGGGAACAGACATCTACCGCTGCCCGGTTGCTGTCCGGCGAAATTATGGTTCGCGTAAATTCCAGCTGGTCGCTGAGCTCACCGAAAAAATTGGTCACCGGAAGCAATTTATCCTTCAGCTCTTTCAGATTCAGTGAGAAGCCATTCAGTCCGCCGCTTTCGGCGATCTGCCCTATCATGGCCCCGGTGGTAATAATTGATTTAGGATTTATGAACTTACCGTTCCCGTCAATAAATTTATAACGCTTGTCTTCGGGATACCAGCGGCCAACGCGGTAGTCGTTTATCGACTTCAGGCGGTTTGGAGAAACCGCATAATGCCTCAAAAACAAATCGCTCAACGGTTTAAGTGATGTCGGACGGCCCGAAAGCAGTACAATATCGCAGGCATAGTACGAAAACAGCGAAGAAATCTTGCCGATCAGCGCGTCGAACGTCTTCTCAATAATGGCCGATATGACTTTCCTTTCGTATTGCCACTGCAACGATTCGAATTCGATGCCGAAGTGCTGATTGAAGTGATTAAGCACGTTCTGAGTAGGCGGATTATCGCCAAAGATGTCGCTATACGTGAAGATTTGACTTTCTACGCTGTTCTGTTTCAGCAATTCAAGGTAGAATGAAACGACAGGTACGGAAATTTGCAGATTAAAATCGCTGCGCAGCTGCCTGTTACGAAACGAAACTCCGTTGTCGGTGCCGAAAAACGGCTGCATCAGGTCTATTGGTTTTTTGCCCATCGCAAGCAGTTTTCTTTCGACCGGCGAATACTTCCCCTCAATAACGAGCTGGTGAATGAGCCTCTTCAGCAGGTCATCGCCGGCCTTGTAAAAACTTTCCCAAAACAGAGGTACGGGCGTTAATGTGCACTTTCCCGCAGCGCCGCCGTACTTGTAGGCCGCAATCATCACATCTGTTGTTCCGGCGCCAATATCCACAGAACCAACCGTTAGCGACTTCTGGCGGTAGTCTCCCCAGCACGGCTCTTTGCAGCCGCGTACTTTTCCATAAAAATCAAAATAATCTTTGGCATTGCCGTGATAGCGTTCGCATATCTCGCTGTACAGAAAGACAAATTGAGCGGCGGTAGCCTCATCGTAGATCCATTCCGTGCGTTCTTCTTTGGCAGACAGCTTCTTGGCGGAGGGAATAACCTGGGTACGCGCGCGGGCCTCTTTCTCATCAATTTCATCGCAATAGGTATTTTCAAAAAAGCGGTCCAGCATAATAGCGGCATCTTCGGCGCACCTGCGCAGAGCAATCTGTTCCACCCGCGACATGGCAGTCGGGCAGGTAACAATTATTCGGCCTATTCTTCTGGGCATAGACTCGTCTCCCCAGTGGCTGCGCTGTTCGTAGCTGTTGATTTGCATCTTTGCCTGAGCCAATATCTCAAGAAAGGCAAAGGTCATCAGCGCTTTGCGCGAATAGTGCATCAAAATAGCTCCGTCGCCTTCGGTGTTAAGCGAGCCGTCGATATTCAGCTGTTCCGATATTCCTTTGATATAAAAATCTTTGACCGTTTCGCCTGACAGCTGCACAAACTCCCATTCATGCCTGTGAGGCTTTGTATCCCATAAAAAACGCTTCGGGCTCGAAAACGTACTTGTTTTTTCCGCCCCGGTATTCATATTGGTTGCTTTATGTATCAGCGAATCGGCCTCTTTTCCCAGCCGGATCATGCTGGGATAGACGAACTGCCGGCTGGTCACAAGCCCGAATTTGCCTCCGAAATCGGCCTCGCGGAACGCCAGGCGCATATCGAACGAGTCGCGGTATTTATTGAGCGCACCGTTAGAAACCGGCGTGGTGAAATCCTGCAGTTCCAAGGGGCTTAATTTGGTAAAATCGCCGTCATCGAACAATACGGCGCACGTGCGCGAATTGCCAATATCCACCACCAAATCGACACTGCCGTGAACCACATTTCTATTGGAATACAAAGTAACCCTCGGCAAAATACCGAGATGCTGGATATACCCCATTAAGTATATGTACTGCGCCAGATAGCTCAATTTAGGCTTTTGCCCGCGGTAGTCGTCTATAGTATCAAGGCCATGGAAGTGTTTAAGCAGATATTTGTCTACCCAGTCGCAGTAAAACGCTTCCGAACAATAGCCAACCAGCTTATACTCGCTGTTACATAAAGCATAATCCTTCGACCTGCCGTCATTGCCCGTAAACACAGGGGTCTCATTCAGGTCTTCGTCTTCGAAATCCTCGTCTTCAAACGAACTCCTCGTGTCAAAAGCCAGCAAAAGGCTGTACTCTCTTGAATGCCCGGCCGTTTCAGCCGGCACCAGCTTGCAGCGGCACCAATTTGTGGGGCCAAACTCCGACTTGCTGCCGTTGAGCAGAAAAAACGGGGCCGGAAACCACACATTTTCAACCTTATCCCAGTTTATCCTGCCGATTGATACCGGAAAGCACCCAGAATCCCTGGGGTCGTCGGTATCAATCGGAATCGCCTTTTTGCCTTCCCCCTCAAAATACTCACGGATCTCATCCCAGCCTTCGGTCACCGCTCCGTCTTTTACATAACCGAGCTCCGACAAGTCGGTCTTTTTTACCCACAGCCCTTCCTCCGAAAAAAAGTGGGCGATCTCCAGTTTCAGCTGCTCGTCCTTGGTGTCGTACCATTCGTGAAAATACATCTTGAAGTTGTCGTTCAAGTTGACTTTCAATGGAACAGTATAGTATTGAATACCGGTGTTTGCTATTAAATTCATAAAAATACCTGACTCTGTCCCTTACATATCAACATTTATGTATCTTGGTGCAAGTTTTCAGGCTACTCCCACCTTTTACATAAATATAATTGCGTGGCCGCCGGCTGTGCAAATTTTAGGAAATTTTTATTGTCTGCCGGCAAATACCCCGCCTCCGCCTCAGGGTACGGCAGCCTGTATACACACTATATATTGTACATGCACGTTATGACACCACGCTATTTATGATTTATCTGCGCCAACCGGGGCAGCCCCCTGTCCTTATCCGACAGAACCGGCTCAACGTCCGGCCACGCCACGGCGATATCCGGGTCGTTCCAGATTATCCCGGCGTCGTTCTCCCGCGAATAGGGGTTGTCTACCTTGTAGACGATCTCCGTATCCTCCTCAAGGGTGCAGAACCCGTGCGCGAAGCCGCGGGGGATGAAGAGCATCTGAAAATTGGCGGCGCTCAGTTCAAACCCGCGCCACTGCCCAAACGCCGGCGAGTTCGGCCTTATGTCCACCGCCACATCAAATATCGACCCGCTGATGACGCGCACTAACTTGCTCTGCGCGAATGGCCCGGTCTGGAAATGCAGGCCGCGCAGCACACCCTTCGCCACCGATTTGGAGTGGTTGTCCTGAACGAATACCGCGTCAATCCCCGCCGCCGCGAATACCGGGGCCGAGTAGGTTTCGAGGAAGAACCCGCGGTGGTCGGTGTGGACCTTGGGCTTAATGAGCACCAGCCCGTCAATGTCTGTCTTGATAAATTCCATAGCATTAATTCCGATCGTTATCAACAATGTCAATCAAATACTGCCCATAAGCGTTCTTCCGCATAGGCTCCGCCAGTTCCATCAGCTGATCCGCGCCTATCAGCCCGCTCCGGTAAGCGATCTCCTCCGGGCAGGCTACCTTGAACCCCTGGCGCGACTGGATCGTCTCCACGAAGAGCGACGCCTGCAGCATGGATTCGTGCGTACCCGTGTCGAGCCACGCGATGCCGCGCCCCATGTCTACAACTTGTAATTTTCCCTGCTCAAGGTATAATTTGTTCAGGTCTGTAATTTCAAGCTCCCCGCGTACCGACGGTTTGAGCTTACGGGCAAGGGCGCAGACGTCCGCGTCATAAAAATATAGCCCCGTCACCGCCAGTTTTGATTTCGGGGCGGACGGTTTCTCTTCGATCGACACGGCGTTGCCGTTTTTGTCAAGCTCCACAATCCCGTACCGCTGCGGGTCGGTTACCCTGTAGGCGAATATCGTAGACACGGCGGGCCTGCCTGTTGCCCTCTGTAAACACTCGCGGAGGCCGTGGCCCCAGAAGATGTTGTCGCCAAGTATTAGCGCGGCCGGGCCGCCGCCTACAAATTTCTCGCCTATGATGAACGCCTGCGCCAGTCCGTCGGGGCGCGGCTGGGGCGCGTAGGTGAGGCGGATACCCCACTGGGAGCCGTCGCCCAGAAGTTTCCAGAACGCGGGCAGGTCGCCGGGCGTGGTGATGACGAGGATCTCGGTTATGCCCGCAAGCATCAGGGTCGATAGCGGGTAGTAGATCATCGGCTTGTCGTAGACGGGCATCAGCTGCTTCGATACGGCTATGGTCGTTGGGTAGAGGCGGGTGCCTGAGCCGCCTGCCAGTATTATTCCTTTGTGCAAAATATCTCCTTATAAGATAAAAGTCAAAATCAATACATATCATCCATGTTCGGGGCCGGCTTCCGCCCTTGGGTGCGCCTGGCGGTAAACTTTTTGCAGGTGCTCGCGCGATATGTGGGTGTAGACCTGCGTTGTCGCGAGAGATGAGTGGCCCAAGAGCTCTTTCACCGCCCTGATGTCCGCCCCCGAGTCTAAGAGGTGGGTGGCGAAGGAGTGGCGCAGCACGTGCGGGCTCTTCTTCTTGTGCAGGGTAACTTGGGACAGGGAGGCCGACACTATCCGCTCGATCTGGCGCTTTGAGATCTGCGCCCCCTTTGCGTTTACGAAGATCACGTCGCCTATCCCCGCGGCCGGCCCCGGGCGTATCTTCATATAAGCGTCGAGCGCGTCTAACGCCTGACCGGTCAGCGGGACTATGCGCTCCTTTTTGCCCTTGCCCATCACCCGCACCGTCCTGTTGCGCCTGTCTATGTCGCCCGCCGTGAGCCCGTGCAGTTCGGAGAGGCGTATCCCGCTCCCGTAGAAGAGCTCCACTACCGCCCGGTTGCGCAGGTTATCGTCATTGGCCGTAACGTTCCCAAGCTCCCCGGCCTGCGCCGCTGTAAGGAAGACCGGGAGAGGGCTGTCGAGCTTTGGGGCGGCGAGGGCCTTAGACGGGTTGACGGCGATGACGCGCGTCTTCACGCTGTAGCGGCACAGCGACTTGAGGGACGCGAGCTTGCGGGCGGCCGAGCGCGGCTTGAGCCCCTGCGCCGTCACATCATGCATAAAAAGCCGCAAAGGGGTCTTGACGAGCGCTGCGGAGGGGGTGAGGGCAATGTTTTTGCGCTCAAGGAAGAGCATAAACTGCTCCAAATCGCCCCGATAGGCGGCGACGGTATGCTCCGAGTACCCCTTCTCCTTGCGGGCATACTCCAAAAAGCTGCCGACAAGCCGCCCAAGCTCCGATCCGGCATACGCCGGCTGCGCGTCTGTAACCATCCGTCCGTTCCTTTAGTGTGGAGTTTGGAGTGTGGAGTGCGGGGTTTTTGACGTTAACTCCAAACTCCACACTCCAAACCCCAAACTTAATAATAAATACCAACGCCCTCAAATAAATATAGTATATTATGACAATGATGAGGCTAAAATTTTTCACCGTTCTCCTTATCGCCCTCGCCGCATTCGGGCAGGACAGGTCGCAGGACCTGACGCTTGAGCTTATGGCCGGCAGCGGCCCGTACCATCCCGGCGATACGGTGGCCGTGGGGATCAGGGCCTCCATACCCAAGGGGTACCACCTCTACAGCAACCCGCTGGGGCCGGGGATAGGCAAGCCGCTCAACCTCTTCGTAGACCGGGTAAGCCCGGAATGGGGCGCCCCGTGGCAGATAGAGTGGGACGACGCGCGCAAAAGCGTCCCCAAACGCTTCAACCCGCCCATCGGCAGCTGGGTATGGGCCTACGAAAACGAGGCGTTCTTCTTCGTAAAAGGCGTGCTGGCATTCGACGAAGCCTCTTACAAGGCAAGCATAGACAGCGCCGCCGCCGCCGATAACGCCAGACGCGCCGCCGAGGCGCGGGCGGCCAGAGCGGCAGCCAAAGCCCGCAAGCCCGTCCCGAAAAGCGCCGCAACAGACACCCAAACCGCCGACTCCGTCCGCGCAGCCCTGAACCGCGCATTCTACGAGATAACCGTAGACGCCCTCATCTGCCACACCGCCTGCGTCCCCGTCCTTAAAAGCGTCCGCTTTGAACCGGCGCTGTCAAACGATACAACCGGCGCGGAACACCACGCCGCAGCTGCCGCGTTCCCGGCAGAATCAATCTGGCAAAGGCAGTTTGAGCGTTCGGAACCGTTAGAGTTCAAAACCGGCACTCTGGAACCGCAGCCCGCCGCCGCGGGCAACGCCGCCCCCGGGCTGAACCTCGGCCTGAGCGGGCTGCCGTCCGCATTGGGGTCGCTCTCCGCAGACCCGTCAACATCAGAACCAGTACCCCCGTCATCAGTGGGAGACGGCGGCCCGGCGAACTGGGCCTACAAACCCTTCGAGGAGAACAGGCGGGAGCACAGCCTGCTCTCCGCAATAATATTCGCGCTCATCGCCGGCCTCGCCATGAACCTTACGCCCTGCATCTTCCCGGTGCTGAGCATCCGCATCCTCTCATTCGCCGAGAGCGCGAGGGAGTCGCGCAGCCGCTCGGTCATACGCAGCGCCGCCTTCGCGGGGGGGATAGTCGCCGTCTTCCTGCTGCTCGCCGCGCTGGCCGCGTTCGCCGGCTTCTCGTGGGGGCAGCAGTTCCAGAGCCCCGCCACAATGGTCGGGATCATCGCCGTCATCTTCCTCTTCGCTTTGGGGATGTTCGACTTCTATACGCTAACGGGGCCGTCTTTAAACAACGCGGGGGACAAAGCCGGCGCGACACTAACCGGCGACTTCCTCAAAGGCGCGGCGGCCACGATCATGGCCACTCCCTGCGCCGGGCCGTTCCTCGGCGCCCTGCTCGCGTGGGCGCTCCTGCAAAAACCGTCCGTCATCTTCACCCTCTTCGCCGTAATGGGTGTGGGCATGGCCGCGCCATACGTTCTCCTCTCGTCAAGCAAAAAACTGATGAGCCTCCTGCCCAAACCCGGCAGATGGATAGAAGACATGAAACACGCGATGGGTTTTTTGCTCCTCATCTTCGCCGTAACGCAGATGAAAAGCCTCGACCCGCGCCTTACCCTCACAGCGGCAGGCATCTGCCTGAGCATACTCTGCGCGGCAAGCGTAAACAAGCGCTTTG
Source organism: Chitinispirillia bacterium (assembly GCA_009786575.1). Lineage (GTDB taxonomy): Bacteria > Fibrobacterota > Chitinivibrionia > Chitinivibrionales > Chitinispirillaceae > GUT77. The sequence continues at coordinate 43,602 of WQRV01000004.1, forward strand.
CCCCCTTCGGCTCACCGGCCAAACGGCGCATTGCCGTGCTGTCAATCGCTTTGGCAATTATAACAGCCGGCGCGGCCCTCTCCGTAAAATACCTGCGCCTCGATATCCCCCTGTTCCACGACAGCCGCGACACACCGGCAGCCGGTAACCAAAACGGCGCGGCGTGGCAAGAGTTCACCCCGCAGGCCCTCGCCGCAGCGCACGAAGAGGGGCGCAGCGCAATCGTAAACTTCACCGCCCAGTGGTGCTCAAACTGCAAAATCAACAAAGCCGTAGCCATCGACGCCGCGGAAGCGAGGGAACTCTATGCCGGCAAAAACATCGCGCTACTCACAGCCGACATAACAAACCACAACGAGCCGGCCCAGGACCTGCTCCGCCACCTCGGCTCAAGAAGCGTGCCCTTTTTGGCAATATTCCCCTCAGACTCACCCAAAAACCCCATCATCATGCGGGACATACTGTCGAAAGACAGGTATTTGGAAACGCTCAGGGGGCTGCCGTGACAGCGCCTGAACCCATAACCGAAACGCCCGGACACGGCCGGACAACACAGCAGAACCGCGAGGAAGCCGAGGCGCACTGCAAGCGCGGCAATGACCGGGAGACGCCAGAAGACGCTATCGCCGACTACACACAGGCGATAGAGGCGGATCCCGGCTACGCCTATGCGTATTTCAGCCGCGGTTTTGCGTATTACAGCATGGGGTGCGACGGCGATCGCGATTGGCTGACGGAGGCTGTTGAGGATTTCGATGAGGCGATACGGCTGAATCCGGATTATACCGATGCGTATTACAGGCGCGGCATTGTGTATTGCGACTGCGGCATGTACAACAAGGCTATTGCGGACTTCGGCCAGGCTATACGGATTTCTCCCGAAGATTCCCGCGCGTATACCAGCCGCGGCATCGCGTACCACTACAAAGGCCGCCTCCGCAGGGCTATGGCAAACTACCGCAAGGCGGTACGCCTGGCCCCCGATAACTGCACAGCGTATTACCACCTCGCCACCGCATATTACAGCAAGCGCAACTGGGGCAAGGCTATTATGTGGAGCGATGACGCGCTGAACGTGAACCCGAATCTTTACGAAGCGCGCGTCAAGCGCATGCACGCGTATTTTAAAACATACTCAAACAGGCACCGCATAGCTATCATAGATTACAGTTTGGCGATATGGCTGAAACCCCGTAATTACAAAGCGTATTGCAACCGCGCCAAGGCGTACTACTACAAATGTAACCTCGACAAGGCCATTGCGGACTACAATAAAGCCATAGAACTGGGGTGCCCTTTCTGCAGCGAGCTGTATTACAGCCGCGGCCTCGCGTATGAAAACAAGGGCTGCGTTAAAGAGGCCATCGCAGACTACGAAAGCGCGCTCAGGCATAATCCGGATCATGAGCTCGCGGAAGAAGCCCGTGCCGCACTAATAAAAAACCTCCCTGCGGCCGAATGGAAAGACTACTTCAGGCCTCAACCTCTATGGGCTCATGTGTTGGACATAGGCGCTTTTCCGTTAACTATATTAATTCTAATTATATTCCACATCCTGTCCAAATAATCCCGCTCAACAAAGGTTTTTCGGATAAAATTACGGCCCGGGCGGCGAATTGGCTTTTAATCTTTTGACTTGTCCGCGTACCGTAGAAGCGAATATCTTTGGCTCTACTCCCATTCTATTTGGTAAATGGGAATTTAGCGTTGGGATGATTCGCTTTTTTTTGTCTGAACCACGATTTACATGATTAAAGGATTAACATGATTAAACGTCAATATCACCAAT
>WQRV01000005.1 GCA_009786575.1 Chitinispirillia bacterium
TTCCCCAAATACAACGAAATGTTCGGCTTCACGCGGGACGATGTAGAGTTGATAATGGCGGAAGCCGGGATCAACAGAGATTTGATTAAGGTTGATATGGAGGCTTACTACAACGGTTATGCCTTTAGTGAGTACGCCGGGAATAAGGTATACAACTCACAAATGATCCTGTATTTGTTCAATATGGTTATGCAGTTGGGTGAACAACCGAAGCAGATAGTCGACACTAACCTGAAAACGGACTATGGCCGCCTGCGCAGGCTTGCGGACGGNGAGGGTAACAGACAAAAATTGCTGCAGATAATACTTAACGGGAAAATAGCGGTCAGTATTAAAGAAAAATTCTCCGTCGATGATTTACAAAACGAAGATTATTTCGTCTCACTCCTCTTCTATTTGGGTATGCTTACCATCGAGCCGGGTGAAGAGCAAATATACCTTAAAATCCCAAACTACTCCATAAAAACCCTCTATTGGGAATATATGGCCGAATATCTTAAAAATACTGAAGAGGGTGTGATAGACTCGGGGCGGTTAGAAGAAACCGTCAGAAATCTCGCCTGCGACGGGGATATGATGCCATTTATGAACTATTTCAGCGAGAGCTTTCTCAAGCGCATGTCCAACAGGGACCTGCAAAAATTCGATGAGAAATATATAAAGGCCATGATGCTCACGCTGCTTTTTACCTCACCGCTCTACCTCCCGGTGTCCGAAGACGAGACTATAAACGGCTACACCGATGTCTATTTGCAGAAACATCCGGCGAAGCGAGCCGTAAAGTACGAATACGTCTTCGAAATCAAATACGCCAAAACAGGCGCGGCCGCCGCCGAGATCGCCGCGAAATTTGCCGAGGCCGGAGCGCAGATCGAAAAATATAAACAAGACCCGCGCTTCGCCGGCAGAGGCGACATAAAGTTCGCCGCGCTGGTGTTTATGGGCAAGGGTGATCTTGAGGTGAGACGGTGAACCATATAAAACAATTATACATCTGGGGCGCCGGGCATTGCGGCGTTCTGGCCGCCCTTGATTTGGAGCATAACGGACTTAAAGCCGCCGGGTTTATCGACACTAATGCCGATACAATCAAAACGAGGCTTGGGTTGCCGGTACTGGCTCCTGCGGACGTAATCGAAAATAATAATAGCCGCGCTAATGTAATCATTGCGGTTCAAAATGAACGCGCGGCTGCGGATATCGCACAAAAATTGGAATCCTGCGGCGTGGAGTTCACGATGTCCGATATTGTTTCGAAAACCGCCGGCTCAAACAGTTACTATACTAATCCGAAACGAAACTCAAAGGAACCACCGCCTCCAAGCACAATCCCGGAGAGCCTGAAAGACGGCTTTACAATGAATGGCCAAATACCGGTTCTATACTGGTACCTCGACGAAAGAAACGATTCCAGGATCCATAATACCGCCGAAGATTACGAAAGGGCGTTTGAGCGCATGAATAACAGAACTTTCAGATATTACGGCGAGGATATCAACTCTTTCTACGCGGCCTTTGAAAAATATAGCCTAAAAGAAAAGTCCGTCATTGTATGGGGGCTGGCAGGCTTAAATTGCGAGGCGATGGCCATCTGGCAAGGGGCAAAACACGTTTATGTAGTTGACTACAACAAGCCGGTCTGTGAGCATGGCAAAATTACCGTTATGAACCACGGCGAATTAGTTAAAAGCGGAATACGCGCCGATGCCGCAATCTCATTCTCCTCTTTTGAGCACGACGGACTGGGCCGCTATGGCGACACGCTCAATCCAAATGGCGATCTGGAGGCGATGGCGGCCGCCCGCGATTTTTTGAAAGATGACGGGTTTATGCTGTTCGGTGTCCCGCAGGGGGAGGATTGTCTTGTTTGGAACGCGCACAGGATTTATGGGGAAAAAAGGTTGCCGCTTTTGTTGGAAGGATGGGACACAGACGCTGTTTTTGAACAGGAATCACCTGTTGGACATCCTCGCGGTACTTATCATGTTCAACCGTTGATGGTGTTATGTAAGTCCAATAGTCCTAGATTAAACTATGGGGTGAATGATGATAAGTTTTGATTGCTTTGATACTTTAGTAACACGCAAAGTCGCGGAGCCGCGAGGTGTTTGGGTGGTTTTGGAGCAAAAGACCGGAATTAACGGTTTCGCGCAGATGAGAGAGGCAGCCGAGATGATTGCTGTGCGAAACGCGGGTACTGAAAGTGTAAAAATAGCTGATATTTACAAAGCCATGAACGAATCTGGTTTTATTGGTAAAGACCAGGCAGATGAATTAATGCACATAGAGATAGAGATAGAGATAGAGATATCACTTCCGCTGACGGAGAATATAGAAAAGGCCATCGAATATGTCAAAAAAGGCGAAAAGCTAATAGTTATCAGCGATATGTATTTACCCGGCGATATCATTAAGCGGCTGCTTGTAAAGGCAGATCCATTTTTTGAAAACATAACGGTATTTGTGAGTTGTGAGTTCGGCAAGACAAAGTATAGCTCAAAATTGTACAAAGCTATACAAAAGGAATTGAATCTGAAATATACGGAATGGACACATTTTGGGGATAACCCGAAGAGTGATTTTGATGTTCCTAAAAAACTTGGGATAAACGCGATTCTTTTAGAAAGGAAGCCTCTGAGTTGTAATTTTGCAAAATTATTAGAAAAAAGAGGCGAATGTGCCGCTTCTCAATTAATTGCCGGGATCGCTAACTTTTTGGAAAAGAAGAATGATGCCTATAATGTCGGTATCTTTTATGGCGCGGTTGAAGTAATGAACTTTTGCGGTTTTGTTTTGCGAAGGGCAAACGAATTAAACATTAAACGATTATATTTTGTTGCGAGAGACTGCTATCTGCCAAAGCTGGTATGCGATATTTTAATTACCAGATTTAAATATGAGATTAAAACCGAATATATTTATTTATCCAAATTTGCGGTTAAGAATGCGTTGGAGAGCGGCGATACTGTCGCAAAAGAATATTTTAAGAATAAAATAGATATTAGTAATAATAAATTTGCATTTGTAGACTTGTTTGCTTCGGGGCAAACCTTGAGTAATGTCATGAAGATCATTGGTTATGAAGGTACTGTAAACCTAATATTATTCTTGCGTTCCTATAATGTTGGAAAATTAAAAATTAGCTTTTGGCCTATACCATGTATTTCCACTTATAAACCGATAGCATTCATGGAAGTTTTTTTTCGCGCGCCGCATGGAAAGACGGTGGCTTGGAAAAGAGGGGATGAGATTGCCCCGGTTTTTTCTGAAAAAACAAGAAAATTTCCTAAGTATACAGATTATATTAGCGGGGTTTTAGATTTTGCCAAACAATATGCATATTTCATTAATGACTTCGCAACAGGCAATTTAACCCAATCTGTATATAGTATTCTGCTGCAAGATAAAAAAGCGCATACTTTTTTATCTGAAGTACCAATGGATATTGACTATCACGAAGCTAAAGAGTTTACATTCATTCCCAGATTGTCTACCAAGAATATTTTTGATAGATTCTTGCTTGGCCTAAATATGTATATTTATGAAGATCTTTGTATGGCCGGAATGACTGGAATTGACAGGAAAATTGTGAAATTATGTAAGAAAAATAAAAATTCTTTTATAGCAACAGTTTATGCCAGAATTCGTATTCTATATACGGATATAGCGCCTAAAAATGAAGGCAAAGCTTATGGGGATTTAGCAGTTGGATACCATTGTTATGAAAAGCTTTTTAATAAAAGAATTGTACTTTACGGTGCCGGAGAATTTGGACGTTCATTATATTGGCAGCTTAAGATTACTCAAAATTGCGAGATTGCTCTTTGGGCAGATAAAAAATATGATAATGTGAACAAGATTGTTGATTATGATTTTGATTATATAGTTATTGCAATATGCAATGATGAAATAGTTTGTGATGTCAGGTTAGATCTGGAGAGAAGGGGCATTATGTCACAGACGATTATCTGGTATGGAGAACTGTAGTATGAACGCATTTGAAAATAAAACAGCCGAACAAATGGAAAAATGGCTGGACAGTTGGATTATGGCCATAAAAAACAACGCAGTATCAGGTTTTGCGCTTAGCCAAAACCTGATTAAAAATACATATTATGCCAAGGAGTTTGGGGTAAATGTTGTCTATGACAACAATCCAGAACTACATGGTAAAACAGTGGATGGCTTTTTGGTATCTTCACCTGAGAGTGTAAGGCCAGATGGAAAAGTAGTCATATTTTCCGATATTGGGTATATAAATATAAAATATATTTTAGAAAACAAAGGGTTGCAGGAATTTGATGATTTTATATTATGGAGAAACTTGATACCGGTTTTGAAATGGGTTAAAAAGTCGGAATTATTTATTCCGGAAGTTCATACCGCAATAACTACAAAATGTACATTAAACTGTACAAACTGCAATATGCTTATTCCAAAGCATAAACAGGCGGGTACGGATGATTTTTGGGAATTGTCATGTTTGAAAAAAGATGCTGACCTGTTTTTTAGCATAGTGGACAGGTGCGACAATTTTCAAATTTTGGGGGGTGAGCCACTATTATATCCTCATTTAGGACAATACTTAAAGCATGTTGTTAAATATAGAGAAAGGATCGGTAAGCAGTTGCTTATTGTGAGTAACGGAACCATCAAGCCGGATCTGCAAATTTTAAATATATGCAGGGAATACGATATTAGCTTTATAATCTCTAATTATTCTTTATGCGGTACCCCAAATTATTCTTTAAGAAGGGATGAAGTTTTGCAGGTTTTGGGGCGAAATAATTTATTATTCAGCAATAATCCAGCTGCGCTGCCGTGGAGTGATTTCTTTTTAAAGGGAGAGGGAAGTGCAAAACATTATCAGAGATGCTCACCGGGTTTTAAAGGGCTAAACGATGGTAAGTTCTATAGCTGTCATCTGGTATGGAGCGCAGATAAATCCAATTTCTTAAAAGCTGGTACTGATGATTATTTAGATTTGGCAGAAATTAAACAGAAATCGAATGGGAAAATTGAATTGTTGAAGTTTAATTTGGGGTTTCACAAAAACGGTTTCTTGAATTTGTGTAAAGTTTGTGGCGGTTGTGATCCATATTTTTATGAACCAATTAAACCGGGAAAACAATAAGAGATGGCACGAAAAAAAATATTAATCGTTAGCTATTCCGATGCCGGTGGCGGGGCCTTTATCGCCGCGAAGCGGATCTTAGACGCTATGTTGGCAGCGAATATGGATGTAAAGATGGGCGTTGTGGAAAAACGGACAAACTCCGAGGCGGTCTTTGAACTTCCGAAGAATCCGGATTTTGAGATGCAAAACGCGAAACGAAACAGAAAAAATCTTTTACAGACCACAAACCCTATCTCACACAGCATAGGCAAGCTTAGTAAAATAGATGTAGATTATCTGAATCAAAGCGATTTTAATGTTATAAATTTACATTGGGTCGCTGCCAGTACTATAAGCATAGAAGATATCGCAAAAATAAAAAAAACTGTTGTTTGGACTATGCATGATACATGGCCTTTTTGTGGCGCTGAGCATTATCCGAATGTACTGGAGAATGATACACGTTTTATAGATGGCTATACAAAAGAAAATTTTCCAGAAACCAGCAGCGGGATTGATATTTGCCGCATAACTTGGATAAGAAAGAAAAAAGCATGGAAAGGGAAAAATTTTCACTTTGTAGCGTTATGCAATAAGGAAAAAGAATGTTTACAGCGGTCAGCGCTCTTTAAGAATAATAATTGTACAGTTATTCCGAATCCGATCCCAAGTTTCTTTAGGAAGATAAATGCCATTGAACTTAAAAAATATTTAGGTATTCCATTGGGGAAAAAAATAATCGGATTTGGCGCAATCAGGAGCGGTGGTGTTAAGGGTAGCGATTATTTAATAAAAGCGTTGGCGAAGTTAAAAAATAAAGAGGCTTTACATACGGTTATTTTCGGTGATATGCAGAGTGAATTATTAAATAATGTAAAAATACAAAACACGGTTTTAGGGACAATTTTTAATGATAAAATTTTAGCGTTGATTTATAACTGCATGGACTGTTTTGTTTGCCCCAGTTTAATAGAAACATTTTGCCAAACAGCGCATGAAGCAATGCATTGCGGGGTTCCTGTTGCAGGATTTGACGTTATGGGAGTTTCGGAATGTATCGAGCATAAAAAAACCGGTTATTTGGCAAAACCGTTTGACGCTGATGATCTGGCGAGAGGTATTGAGTTCTGTTTGGCAAATCAGGAAGATCTTTCTCAAAGATCTGTTGAGCGGGCTAATAGCGATTATTTTAGTGCGAAGCAAATTGCAAATAACTATATGGATATCTGCAAAAAATTATAAAGGGATATTGAAAACTATGAAAACTCCGGTACTTTTTACTGTTTTTAACAGGCCAGATTACACAAAAAAGTCATTTGCCGCCATACGCAGGGCAAAGCCGCCAAAACTATATATTGCTGCGGATGGCCCGAGAAACATAGATGGGGAGAAAGAGCTTTGCGATCAAGTTAGAACGTTTGTGCTAAATTCCATAGATTGGAAATGTGAGGTTAAAACATTATTCCAGAAGAGAAATTCAGGCGGTTGCGGTACCGGGATAAGTACCGGTATTTCTTGGTTTTTCGAGCATGAAGAATGTGGTATAATTATAGAAGACGATGTGGTGGCGAATTCAAGTTTTTGGGGATTCTGCGAAGAGTTGCTTGAGAAGTATAGAGATAATAAAAACGTATGGAGTATTGGCGGGGATAATGGCCAAGGTATTTCCAGCTTTAAGGAAAGTTATACTTTTGTCAAAGCAATACGTATCTGGGGATGGGGGACTTGGCGAGACAGATGGAAACATTTTTCTTTGGATGTGAGCCGTATGACAGATGACATTTTCGATTATTATACGAAGAATCCCGCTGTAAAACAGTATTATCAGTATATTCTTTGGAGATTGCAGCGAGAAAATGAAATGCCGATATGCAGAATAGATACGTGGGATTATCAATTCTTTTTTGCGGGTATCGCTCGTAAAACCTTAAATATCGCACCGCAAAAAAATATGATTAATAATATCGGAGTTTATGGTGAACATTTTAACGGTTTCTATCACCAGCGTTTGAATAGGGAAACATATAACTTAGAAATAACAAGCCATCCAAAAAGCATAAAGAATAACCAAAAGTTGCAAGGCTTGTACGATAAAGAGATAGGAGTATTGCCGCGATACCCTAAAGTTCCAGACATAAAAAACAAGAAAGTTTATCTGTGGGGTGTAGGCGAATTTGCGATAAACGTGATGTTTTTAGCGCGAAAGTATAAAATAACGGCATTCTTGGATAAACGCTCAACGGAAGAATTTTACGGTTATGAAGTTAAACAGCCGGAAGAAATTTTAAATAGGAAAGATAATGACTTCTTCATATTTATAGCTTCAGCCAAATATGCGTATGAAATGTCAGACATCTGTAAACATCATGGATTGAAAAAAGGAAAGGACTTTTGGAGTCCGGTATCTCAACGTATGCCTAAATCTTATTATTCGCAATAAGGAGATGACTATGTTTGACATTAATAAAGAACTGAATGATATTATCTTAAAATATAATATTGACAGACAGTACAGCAGATTTAGAGTATCGCTGAAAGCCATCGAACTGCTGAACCGACTTGTGGCCGAGCACGAGGATATCCTCTTTATCGGGAGCAATGATACCGACCTAATGAGGGTTCGGCAGGATATAGTTTCAGACAGAGAGTTTGAATATCTGAAGGTAAAAGTTAATGACAAGGCTGCGTTCGACAGCATTGATGGCAGTAAGGCGGTAATTATTGCCTCGTATAGCTATAAATACGAGATATCATCGTTACTGACAGTAAAAAATATCAAGCATATCGATCTTTACGATTATTTTATGCTTAACGGGCTTAGCATTGAACACGATTATTATAATATATTCGGCGATAAATATCGTCTCATTGCAGATGTTGAGGCGTTATTTTTTGATTTTTATAACCCATATAACGATATAATTCATAACAAGATGAAACTTATTGGTACATCCGAAATTTCTTTGAAAAAGATATATATGGAAAAATTGATTTTTAAACTCCTATATATACGTGATTTTGTTACCGTAAAGCAATATATAGATGAATATCTTTTGCTTTACTCTGCGGATATAATAGATTACTGCGGTGCCTGGCATGAAATATCCGCGCTTCTTGATAAAATCAGAGAAATAATGGGTTCGCGTAAGGAAAGGGATATTATAATGTTTTGGGTTGACGCTATAGAATATGGCAGGGACGGTCACATGCCGTTTTTAAAATCGGTTTTTGCGGACGCGTTAACATTTGAGAATGCGTTTACCGTAACTCCGTATACTATACCTACTCTTAAAACTATCTTGATGGGGGCTAAGGTCATTGATGATACCTCATTCAAACATATTATTACAGAAGAAAATAGCCCATTGATAACAAGTCTTAGATCTGATAACATCACATTTACGTATTATGGGATAGCTAAAGAACTTGTAGGTTTGTGTATTCAGTCAAAATTTAATTGTAATCAGCGCACACCGTCTACTATGAAATATTGGAATGCTGTTAATGACATGCTTAATAGCGGTACCACTGGTTTTTATATATTACACGCATTCGTAGAAACACATCCGCCGTGTATAAGCGCTGATTTGGATTATAACTATGATGATTTCCATATATCATCAAAATATTTAGATAAACAACTTGAGTTTTATTCAAATTTTTTGTCTGAAAAATCGGTAAAAGTTTACATGTCAGACCATGGAGTAACGCCGCTGTGGCGTTTTCATACAATCCTTAAGGTACGCGGGCCAAACATTCCGAAGATCTCAGAAGAGCGTCTTTTCAGCTATATTGATTTCCATAAATTTATAGATTATGTAATCTCACCTGATGATTCTAAGTATAATGCCTTGTTCCGTGAGTATATAGAGATACAGGATGTAGATTTCTATAACGGGTATTATATAGTTAAGCATTTCTATGCTCATGCTGTTTCTAATATTCATACCAAGATCGGCTATCGTGGAATAATTACAGGCAATGATATCTATATCTACAATAAATGTGGTATGGAGCAGTATTGTAAAATTAGAAATGATGGTATCCCGTTTACCGCCGAAAGACTTGAATACTTGCGCGGGTTAGTGGGCAGAGACTGGGTCGATATAGAAAAAGAGGAACGTTTCAAGTACACAAGGTATCTCTACAAGACCCTTGAAAAATATAACGCACGCGTTGGTGACTACGAAGAGAGAAAAACTGCGGCACTCAAATCACTTTTTACGGATTTAGGCGATAACGTAAATGTTGCAATTCGTATAGGCGGGACTGCTAATTTAACGCTGTTGCAGCTGGTAGGGCCCGATGCTTTCAAGAATGTGAAATACATAATTGACATCAACCCTGATTGTGTGGCAGGCAAGATGGGCATTCCGGTGATAGATCCGTCGCGAATGGGGGAGTACCCGATAGATGTTATCATAACGAGCAATTATCAAAATAAGATTCCTACGCCTGAATTGGATCTGGTGGCTTGTAAAAAGATAGATGTTTATGACTATTTGGAGGAGCACGGTGTAAGGTGCACCCGCGAGTTTTGGTATTATGAGTTCGAAAGATCAGATTTTGACGTTGGGTTTCCTTATTGGGAGGTACTAAGCGATGCGGTCGGTGATTTTTTGGGTGTGAAGTTATGAGGAGGACAGAGCCGGGTGGCGGGTAGCTTGCCCTGCCTGTTAGCAGTTCGTTCGCCGTATCTGTTGGATCTCGTCCTCCTGGAGTCCGGTGATTTGTGAAAGCAAAGTGCTTGTATCGGCTCTGCTTGGGATGGGGTGAAAGGATTTTTGTTGCGGTTTGACTTTGGTATTGGCATATTGTAGTTTATATGTGGAGAAGATTGTTGAGACGATAAATAATTTTATATAAAGGCTGTTTTATATGTCCGAACAACAAAATATTGAGTACAAACAGAGCTGGCACGATGACTACCTGAAATGGGTTTGCGGCTTTGCCAATGCACAGGGCGGCAGGATTTACATTGGCAAAGACGATGCTGGTAATGTTATTGGTGTAGATGGCTGCAGGCAGTTGATGGATACGGTTCCTAACAAGATTAAGAATAACATGGGTATTACTGCCGAGGTAAATCTTTTACAGGAGGATGGCAAACATTTTATTGAGATCGTTGTATTGCCGTATTCCGTACCGATTTCTTTGCGCGGCAGGTACTATTATCGCAGCGGCAGCGTTAAGCAGGAGTTGACCGGGGCTGCGCTCAACGAATTTTTGCTCAAACGCGCCGGCCGCACGTGGGACGATGTTATTGAAACCCGTGCAACGTTCGACGATATTGACGAGCGTACTGTTAAAATTTATCTTCGAAAAGCGGAAGAAGCGGGGCGTTTGCCGGATATTGACGGGCTATCGGTTCCCGAATTGCTGGAAAAACTGCGCTTGGCAGACAAGGGGCAGGTTAAACGCGCCGCGATCGTGATGTTTGGCAGGGACCCGGGGAGGTTTTATCCAAATACCTTTGTGAAAATCGGCAAATTTGACGATAACGATTTTGATATACGTTTTCAAGAAACCGAAGAGGGCAACATTATTCTGCTATTAGACAAAGTATTGCGCCAGCTTGACCATAAATTTTTAATACGCAATATCTCTTTTGAGGGGATGAATCGGATTGAGACGCTCGAATATCCCGTAGCGGCGCTGCGGGAAATATTGCTTAATGCGTTAATTCATAGAAATTATATGGGGGCGCCTACGCAAATTCGTGTTTATGACAACAAACTTACTGTTTGGAACCATGGGAAACTGCCTGAAGGCATGACGTTGGACCAATTAACGCAGCCGCACTCGTCTTATCCGCGGAACCCGGTACTCGCGGAGGCGTGTTTCAAAGGCGGATACATAGACTCGTGGGGCAGCGGTGTTATGAAAATCGTGAATTCCTGCGCATCGGCAGGTTTGCCTGCACCGGCGCTTGAAGAAGACGGCGGCGGGTTTATTGTAAGATTGTTTAAAGGCCTTTCTTCAAAAGAGGAGTTGCAAAATCCGTGGCTGGATGAGAAACAAGGCGTGACCCCGCAAGTTACACCCCAAGTCACACCCCAAGTTACCTCCCAAGTCACCCTGCAAGTCACCCCGCAAGTTACCCCGCAAGTTACCCCGCAAGTTACCCCGCAAGTCGATGGGGTTCTAAGGGTAATTGAGGGTGAAATGGACAGAGGCGAGATACAGGCCTGCTTGCAATTAAATGACAGGGAAAATTTTAGATTGAATTATATTCAACCGGCCCTAAAACTGAATTTAATAGAAATGACCGTGCCGGACAAGCCGAACAGCCGTTTGCAGAAGTACCGCCTGACAGCGCAAGGGCTGAAAATCAAAAAAATGTTGGTAAATCTGTCATAAGTCATTGTGGTTACTATAATTACGGCGTCTACCATCGATTTAGAGCAAGGTACCGGTGGCGGTTACGGTTTGCAGGGGGAGGGATCTTTGTTGCGGTTTGACTTCGGTATTGGCATATTGTAGTTTATAGTCGTATGAATATAATAGAGGCGATACCCGAGGGCGGCATTGGCGCGGTGATACTTTCGATATTGCTGCTGCTGGGGTGCGCCGTGGCGTTTGGGCGATTGTTTTCGCTCATAAAGATGCCGGTGGTGGTGGGCCAGATCATTGGCGGGCTTGTGCTGGGGCCTACAGTGCTTGGCGGGGCCTTTCCGGCTCTTTACGATAAGGTGTTTTTCAGCTTTCCCGGGCAGGGCCAGGCGCTATCCGTTATCTACTGGCTCGGGCTGATCTATCTGATGTTTTCGTCCGGTTACGAGGTTAAGTTCGACGGTTTCAAAAACGACAGAAAAATTATCGCGGTTCTTTGCGTGGGCGCTACCGCAATTCCTTTTGCGGCCGGTTATTTTTTGTCGGAGCATTTCTTTTTGCCGCATTATACAGGTGCGAACGGCGGCAGGCTTGCGTTTACCATTGTTTTTTGTATAGCTATCGCGGTAACGTCGCTTCCGGTGATATCGAAGATATTTATGGATCTGGGGCTTATGGAGAGCCGGTTCGCCAAGATCGTTCTGGCGACCGCGGCTGTTCAGGATCTGTTTTTGTGGATACTGCTGTCCGTGGCCACGGCTATTGCCCTCAATAACCAGATATCTGTGCTTGGGATCGCGTGGCATTTTATTGTAACCGTGGCGTTGTTTGTTATTATTGTGTTTGTTCCAAGGTTAGTCAAGCGTCCGATAAACCCCGAAAAGATATGCGGGGTTGATAATTTCGCGTTTATTTTGTGTTTTACGTGCATCGCGGTTGGTACGGTTTTTCAGGTAAACATCATGTACAGCGCGTTTTTGGCGGGGCTGCTGTTCAAGAATATGGTGAGCAGGAACCTGTCTGCCGAGACCGCCAAGAAGATAAAGGACGTTTTCTCGGCGTTTTTTATCCCGGTGTATTTCGCGATTGTAGGCTTCAGGATAAATTTGGACGCGAGTTTTTCGGTAAAGGTGTTTTTGATGTTTTTGCTGATAGCATTTGTGTTGGAGATAGCGGGGTGTTTTATCGCCATGCTTTCCATAAGAAAAGGTTTTTGGACGAGTTTGAATTTGGGCATAGCCATGAACGCGCGCGGCGGGCCGGGCATCGTGCTCGCTTCGGTAACGTTTGAGATGGGGATAATAAATTACGAATTCTTCTGCGCGCTGATACTGACAACGCTCATAAGCAGCGCGTTTGCTGGGTATTGGATAGACTTTATTAACAGGCGAGGGAAACTGTTAGCTGCGGAATAGTGAAGACATGGTTAAATATTATATCCGCACCGCGGCACAGATATAATATCTAACCGTGGGGCCTATAACGCAAGACGGAGGCAATTTATGGTAGTATGGCTTTTGGGGATATCCGGCGCCGGGAAGACCACAGTCGGGCTTGAGCTTAGAAAGCGGCTCAGGAACTCGTACATGCTCGACGGCGACGAGATCAGGGCGCTGTTTGAGAACGACCTGGGGTACACCGCGGCGGACAGGGAGGCCAACATAAAGAGGATCATCCTCGCGGCCTACGCCTTAGACAAAAACGGGGTCTGCGCGATAGTGTGCAATATATCGCCGTTTCGGAAACTGAGGGATATTTGCAGGAAAAAGATTGAAGGCTATAACGAAATATATCTGAAGAAAGAGCTTGGCAGGAGCATGGACAGGGATGTTAAACAGGTGTACGCTCAAAATACCGGAAAGAGCGATATCATAGGCATTGATATCGCCTTTGAGGAGCCGGAGAGCCCGGATCTGGTTTTGGAGACGGATAAGCTGTCTCTCGGGGAGACTGTGGAACGTGTACTGGTGTATATAAAGGATAAATACGGAACGGAGAGCATTAATGGGCAGATTTAACGTACCGCTTGACGAGGAGACGCTGCAGGACCTGATCAACATAGAGACCGGGCTTTTCGCCCCGCTTGCCGGGTTTATGGGTTGTGCGGATTACAGGGGCGTGATTGACGGAATGTGCCTTGCCGGCGGCGTTTCGCCGTGGACGATACCGATAACGCTTTCGGTTGATGAGGGCGTATATCATTCTGTTGGGAAGGGTGATGCCGTTGATCTGACATTTGGCGGTAAGCGCGTAGGGACTATTTGTGCAGATGATTGTTTTGAGGTTACGGACGACGATATCCTGAAGACGTTTAAGACGCTTGACGGGAGGCATCCGGGCGTTTCTAAGGAGAAGGGCAGAAGCGCATACCGCATAGGCGGCAGGACGGCCATAACCGACAGGAGTGTATTGGAAGGCGCGCTCAGCCCCGATGAGACGAAGCGCGATTTTGAGAGAAACGGGTGGAAGACGGTAGCGGGTTTTCAGACGAGGAACCCGGTGCACAACGCGCACGAGCACCTGCAGCGCACCGCGCTTGAGCTCTGCGACGCGGTATTCATAAACCCCATAATGGGCTGGAAAAAGCGCGGCGATTTTACGGAGGAGGCCGTAACGGCGGCCTATGATAAGATGATAGCCGGCTTTTACCCGCAAGGCAGGATATACTTTAGGGGCCTGAAAACCCAGATGCGCTACGCCGGGCCCCGGGAGGCCATTTTCCACGCGATAATACGGCGCAACCTCGGTTGCACCCACTTCATAATCGGGCGCGACCACGCGGGGGTAGGCGGGTACTACGGGCACTACGAGGCGCATGACCTGGCAAGGGAGATAACGGCCAAATTTGATTTGGGCATACAAACGCTCCTGTTCAGCGAGCCCTATTACTGCAAAAAATGCGGGTTTGTGGTCTCAAACAAGACCTGCGCCCACGAGGGCTCTCATAAGGTGGAGATAAGCGGCACGATCATACGGGATTGCATAAATAATAAAAAGATACCGGATCCGGTACTTATGCGCCCCGAAATATCGGCGGAAATTATCAAATTGGACAACCCGTTTATTATATTATGAAGATACGATTCAATATCATGCCGGCGATTGCGCGACAGCCGTGATGTAGCCGGGCGGTACTGGCATAATATTTAATCGCGGAATTACAGTTTGGATGGTTTGTTTTGTGAAATCTATAAGGAGCCAGGCATGAAAAAGTATATTTTGACCGTAGGGCCGTCGTTGCTGAAAAAGGTGCCAATAAGCAAGGTGCACAAGCCGTCGTACATCTACAGGATAAACGGCGCCCACGGTACCGGCGAGAGCATAAGGGAGATGATAGGCGAAATCAGGTCGCAGGTTGGCGGCGCCGAGATACTCATGGATCTGCCCGGCAATAAGGTAAGGACAAAGGACATAGGCGGGATCAGTATAGAGAAGGGCAAAACGTTTGAGATCCCCTCGCGCTGTTTCAACTACGGCGGTTTCTACAAGTTGCTCAAGCCGGGCATGACGGCGTGGGCGAACGACAGCACGTTTGAATTTGTAGTGGAGGCGGCAAACAGCGAAAAGATAACCTTTCTGTCGAAGTCAAACGGCGTTCTGATAGACAACAAGGGCGTCCATATAAGAAATATCCACGACGGCCTCCCGTTCTTATTCGAGAAGGACATGGAGCTGATAGGCATAGCCAACGAATGCGCGCTAAACTACGTCGGCCTCTCGTTTGTGAGGAAGGCAGACGATATAAGGCTCGCCAAAACTCACGTCAAAAGCGGGATTGAGCTTATTTCCAAAGTCGAAACGATTGAGGCGGTAAACAATCTAAACGAGATACTGGGCGAGGTAGAGCATATCCTCGTTGACAGGGGAGACCTCTCTACGGATGTAGGGATTGAAAACATCCCTTGCTATCAGAATTTCATAATCGAAAAAGCGCTGTATTTCAACAAAAAGATATTTATCGCAACGCAGGTTCTAAAGCACATGGAAGACAGGCCGATCCCCACAATAGCGGAGATTGACGATCTTTACAACATTTCAAAAAAGGGGGTCTACGGCATCCAGCTCTCGGAGGAGACCGCGGTCGGCGGGTACGTAGAGGAGTGCCTTTCGGTGCTGGAGAAGGTATCGGCATGCATTGCCGGCGAGGTTATGGGTGGAACATTTAGTTGCTGACAGGGCGCATCGCCCCCGCCACGTCTCCGCTGCGTCTGCCGTATCTCGTCCTCCGGGAGTCCGGTGATTTTGGGGATGGCGGGTATGGGGTCCGTTATTTTTTGCAAAAAAGTCGTTTTTATGTGTTGATGTTGATAATGAAAAGTTATATAATATGATTTTAAATGCTGCCCAATGGGCTGCGGCGCGGAAATTTATTTTTTGAAATTCTTGACACCACGCTGCCCGCTGATTAATTTTATATGATAGTGGCAAAGATGCCGATAATGGCGTTTTTGCAAACCGGAGGGGCGGTGCGCAGATGCCGGGTACGGATTCTCAGTTAACCAGACAAGGCCGGCGTGGCCGCGGTGACGGGATTACGCTCTCGGACATCATCCGCGGCCTGCAGTACTGCGTTAATTCCAGCCAAGACATAGTCGAGCAGCACCATATAGGCGCGATTGGCCGTTTCCTTGATGGCGAGGACCGCCCTGTCACCAGAACGATTAAATTCGGCAATGCCGCGATAGATGTCCCGTTGCTGTGTTTGAGCGGGCATACCTCGCTTGTGCTGGACGAGCTAAACGTTAAACTCAACCTGATGCTTAGAAACACGGCCCTGAAGTCTATGACCGCCGACCCTGACGCTGGCGGCGGCCAGGCCCCGGATCAGGGTACCGCGCACACCGTTAAAGACGGGAGAAATGCGCGGGGAAGGCGGCACAGGGGTGCGGCGGAGCCGACACGGACCTCTTTCGGCGTAGACCTGGCCAACGTTTCCGGCCCCGACAGGAGGTACGCCAACCTTGAGATCGGCATGAAGTTCAAGTCGTCGGCCCCGCCGGAAATGCTCAGCCGCATCATAGACAGGCTGAACAACGCGACGGACGTGTATCAGGCGGAGGACGCGAAGCCCGGGAAGTAAGGTAAAAACGGTTAATCGGTAAATCACAATAAACGTATTAAGGAGGCAGGTATGAATCACGAAATGGTAAGCGGGATAATCAACAGTTTGCCGATAGATAGAATGATCTCAGAGCCGCTCACCGCCGCTATAAAGGCCCAGGCCGAGATGAGCTTGGGCATGGCGAAGTTCATCGAGAGTGTCGGCATAGACGGCGACGGCAACATACGCATGGTGACGTTCAAATACGACGAGGTGATGGAAGACCCCAAAGACCCTCAAAAAACCATTAGTACGACCCGTTACATACAGGCGCCGTTTCTCGCGATGACGGGTATCCCGAATCTTGCCGTCGAGAGCGTAAACATCGATTTCGAGCTTGAAGTAAAGACCGCCGAAGACGAAAAGTCGAGCACTGCCGCGGATGTTAAAAGTGAAACCGAAGGGAAATACAGCAGCTGGTGGAGCCCCGTCTCGGTAAGCACGAAGTTCACCGGCTCGGTTTCAAACACGAGAGAGACAACGCGGCATACCGACACGCGGGCAAAATACTCGTTCAACGTAACCGCAAGAAAACAGGCCCCGCCCGAAGCGTTCATGCGCATAGTCGACGCTATAACCAATAGCGCGGCAAGGCCTACCAGTCAGGAAAAGACGAGTAATCTGCTGACGGAAGGCGGGGAGGGCGGTACGAAGAAGACTCCTGTTAAGAAGGCGTCGTCGTAAATTAAACGGGAGATGAATATGCCAAACTTAGTGCCTAAAAATTATGATTTACGAGTCCGAAGTAGTGGTAAAGTAACTTCATTACGTTATGCCCTTTATGACTGTACAGTTGACGATGATGTGCTTGCGGAGAAAATTTATCGTCCCACATGGCGAGGTTATTTAAAAGATTTGCTGTGGGAATTTTGGTTTGATAAGGATGAGGTTGTAAAAGATGATCACGGAATAGTCATAAAGAAAGATTTATATGGGAAAACTGGCGATGGTGGATGGGATATTGGTCATAGGTATGGTTTGGAATGGAAAAGAATAAGCGCGACTATAGTTTCTATGATTAGTGAAAAAACGCTAAACACAGTCAAGGCGAAGGAATTAATAAAAGAGATTCATGGCGTATATGAATATTTTATTCCTGAGAGCTGCTACGGTAATAGGAGTGGTGGTTGCGAATGTGATAGCGATATAATCTCGGTTCCTATAAAGAAATATTTGAATGATTATTCGCCTTGGGCTTATATTGATTATCTGCAAAAATATTTTATGCCGTCTTAGGCATTCATAAAAGCATAAATTATTAATTGTATCACCTGCCACCTCCAACGTCCCTGTCAACCGGCACCACGCCCCTCCCAAACTCCTCAACCACCCTCGCCATCCCCTCCGCCGGTTCCCCCGCCTCGAATTTAATTTTGACTTTCATGGCGGATGTTTGGCTTGGGTCGTTGCTGAACCGTATTTCGAGGTCTGAGCGTTCCATGGATATTTTGAGGTTTTCGGCCTGTCCGTTGGCGAGGAATCCGCGCTGCGGCAGTTTTTCGAGTATTTCCACGTTGTTTATTTGGACGCCGAACTCCATTTCCACCTCTTTTATGTTCATGGAGGTGGGGCTTACGACGGTGATGATGGGTACGTCCATTGCGGTGTTGTCGTCTATGTTTACCCGTCTTACTATTGGGTTGCCGTTTTCGGTGAAGTACCGGCTCAGGAGTTCAAGGTTGCGTGCCTCGGCCATTTCCATGGCGGCGTTGACGGCGTGCTGCAGACCCCGTACGAGGTCTGAGAACGTGTGTTTTTCGTCTTTTTTTGTGCTCCAGAATGGCATTTTGCCGGTATCCCTTTCCGCATAAAATTCAATATGCCATACCCGTTATTTCACGCCAAGGATAATAGAGACTTTCTCCTTTTTACCGTCTCTTGCCGTGATGGTTCCCTTTACGAGATAACTGCCCGCCGCAATCGGCCTCCCTTTCGAATCTGTAAAATCCCATGACCCTACCTGGCGTCTCTCGGGAGAAGCAGCTATTGTTGCCTCGTCGCTGATTTGTAGTTTGCGGATTTTGTTGCCGGAGGCGTCGTGGATGGTTAGGGACGCGTTTTTGACCGGCTTGCCCAGACGGAAGAAGTTCACGGCGCCTGCGGACCTTGCTGCCGGGTTTGGTCCTGCGGTGAAATCGTTTATTGTTATGGCAATGGGCCGCTGATCGTTATTTGTGCTGGGAATGGAGATGGTTTCGCGGCTGCTGCTTGCTACGGATGTGGAGCCGCCGTCTGTCGTCAGCCCGAAGCCGTATGCGAACTGTGTGCCTGAGTTTCCCGGCCATGTGAAGGGGAGGGACCCGGTGAACTGGTGTTCGCCGAAGAGTACGTCCGCCACGCCTCCGCCTTCGGTTCCCGGCAGCCACGCGGCGATGAACGCGTCGCTGGCGTCTATGAGCTGCGGCACGATGCGCGGGCGGCCGGATACGAATACCGTTACAATTTTCTTGCCCTGGCTGCGGTAGCTCGCGAGGTTATTCATGTCGGCGGTTGGGGGCGTGAAGTTCAGGGACGCGCTGTCGCCGCGCCACTCGGCGTAGGGGTTTTCCCCGGTTACGTAGACTATTATGCTTGCGTTTGCCGCGGCGGCGAAAGAGTTTTGGCCGGATACCTGCTGCATCCCCTGGAGGATGGAGGTTCCTACGTTAGAGAACTGCGTGTTGCCGGTGACGCCCTGCCATTCGATGGTCCATCCGCCGCACTGGCGGCCGATGTCGTTGTGGTGGCTGCCGAATACGTGTATGAGGGCGCTTTTCTGGAGCGGCAGGACGGACCCTTCGTGTTTTAGCAGCACCTGGCTTTTGCGCACCGCTTCGCGGGCGATGGCGCGGTGTTCGGCTGAGGCCCTGTTGGCGGTGTTGCCGGCGTATGCCGACGGGCCGCTCACGTTGTCCATGCGCCCGGCGCGGAATTTGGCGCGCAGGATGCGGCGGACCGCGTCGTTTATGCGGTCCATGGAGACGCTGCCGTTATCCACAAGGGCGGTCAGGTGGTTTCTGAATGTCGTGTGGTTCGGGGTTGGGCTGAAGCCGGTGCCGGCAGCGCCGGGTTCCATTGCCAGGTCGATGCCGGCGTTGATCGCCTTGCGCACCGCATCCTGGGTCAGCGTGGGGGCGTTGCTGGCGCCGGTGGTGCCGTAGTCTTCGGTGAAACCCGGATTGTTTGAATTGGCGATGCCCTGCCAGTCGCTGATGATGTAGCCGTCGAAGCCCAGTTCCGTTTTAAGCCACCCGGTCATGCGGGTGGAGTCTATGTGCTGGTGTATATTCCTGATTGTGTTGAAACTTGCCATAACGCTCAGCACGCCCTGCTCTACCACGGCCTCGTAGCCGGGCAGGTGGAGGGTGCGCAGTTCCTGGTCTGAGGCGGCGGTGTTCCCGCGGTCCACGCCGTTTGCGGTGCCGCCGTCGCCGAGGAAGTGCTTGGCGGTGGCGGTGATCCGCCAGGGGGCGTTGAAGCGCTCCCCTTGCAGCCCGCGCACCATCGCGGCGCCCATCTGCACGGAGAGTTCGGCCGTTTCGCCGTAGCTCTCGTAGGTGCGGCCCCAGCGGATGTCGCGCGCTACCGATATGGCCGGCGAAAAGTTGAGGTCTATGTTCGCGGCCCAGAGCTCCTTTGCCGTGGCCTCGCCGATTTTCCGCACTAAGGCCGAGTCGCGGGTGGCGCCTAAGCCGATATTGTGCGGGAATACGGTGTAGCCCGTTACGCCGGCGTTTCCGTGCACGGCGTCTTTTCCGTAGTAAGTGGGGATTCTGGCCCGGTTGGCCGGCCAGCCGTTCAGGTTTGTGGCCATAGAATTAAGGAATGTAGACGAGTACCCGCCACCGCCGTTGAGGACGCTGCCGAAAAGGAACGTGGTGCCGCTGTTGGCGGAGGTGACGGACCCGGCCGGGGGGTACGTGCCGGCGCTGAGTTCGGGCTGGGTCATCTGGGCGATCTTTTCCACCGTGTTCATAAGGGCCATCACGCTGTCGATGCGTTTTTCTAACGGGTCGGCAGCGAGTATTACGGTCCCCGCGTCGCCGGAGAAGGCGGTGAGCGGGGAGGTGTGGGGCAGATACCCCGCTTTTCGGACGACTAACGTGGGCTGCCCGAGGTCGGCGATGGTTATGGCGGCGGATGTGAACTGGCCGAAATTGCCCTGCGCGTCGGTGAGGGCGCGGGCGTGGGCGAGCAGGTTGGAGCCCGTTTTGACCATAACTACGGCGTTAGGGATCCCCGCGCCCTGGCTGTTTGTGACCTTTCCGGTGAGTGTGACGACCTGCGCGGCGGCGCTTATGGGCGCCAGGCAGAGCAGTGCGAGGGCGAGTACGGCGGTTTTCAGGGTGCGGATCATGGGTATTGCTCCTTTTCGTGCGCTTATGGGATGGCCGCCTGGGCGGCCGGTGCCTGTCTGGCTTAATCTTATATAATATATGATATGGCGGCCGGCGATAATCAAAAAAACGGGATTTTTTTCCGGCGCGGCCCCGGAAGGGCTTTTTTTTATTTTTTTTAGCTCTTGACAGTGCCTGCCCCATGATTTATTTTGTTGTGCGGTACGGAAAAGCGGCTTTCACCCCAAGGATACCGTCGCATGCCCCTGACTTCTGGATTCGACAACGACCTCTATCTCGCACGGCAGACCGCCGCTATTGCGGAGAGGGTCAGCCGTTTCCAGAACAAGCTCTATTTGGAGTTCGGCGGCAAGCTTTTGTACGACTACCACGCCTCGAGGGTGCTCCCGGGGTTCGATCCCAACGTAAAAATGCGGCTTTTGCAGAAGCTGAAAGAGGACGCCGAGGTCATTTTGTGCATTTATGCCGGTGACATCGAGCGGCGGAAGATCCGGGCGGACTTCGGGATTACCTACGATTCCGACGCCCTGAAGCTGATAGACGACCTCGGGGAGTGGGGGATAACGGTCTCGGCGGTGGTGATTTCGCGCTACGGGGAGGACCAGGCCGCCGCGCGGGCGTTCAAGAGCCGCCTCGAGCGCCGGGGGATGGCCGTCTACACCCACGGGGTCACTAAAGGGTACCCCACCGACGTGGAGGCGATCGTCTCGGAGGAGGGGTACGGGGCCAACCCGTATATACCGACCTCCAAGCCTGTGGTAGTGGTTACCGGGCCGGGGCCGGGGAGCGGGAAGCTCGCCACGTGCCTGTCGCAGCTCTACCACGATTATAAGCAGGGGGTGGCGTCGGGGTACGCCAAGTTCGAGACATTCCCGGTGTGGGACCTGCCGCTCAAGCACGAGGTAAACGTGGCCTACGAGAGCGCCACCGCCGATTTGAAAGACGTGAACATGATCGACCACTTCCACCTTGAGGCATACAACGCAAAGACAGTTAATTATAATAGGGATATAGAGGCGTTCCCGGTTGTCAAGAGGATCATCGAGAAGATTACCGGGCGCGAGTCCTTTTATAAGTCGCCGACGGATATGGGGGTCAACCAGGTGTCGCACGGCATTACGGACGACACGGCGGTGCGCGAGGCTGCCCGGCAGGAGATTTTGCGGCGGTACTTCCGGTCGGCTTGCGAGTATGCGATGGGCGGCGGCGAGAAGGATGCTTTGCAGCGTGTGGAGCTTTTGGTGCACGATGTCGGCGCGAAGCCGGAGGACCGCTGCGTTGTGATCCCGGCGCGTGCGGCTGCGGTGCGTGCGAGGGAGCGCGGCAAGGGAAACGAGGGCGTTTTCTGCGGGGCGGCGGTTGAGCTGCGGGACGGGCGGATCATTACCGGGTGCAACTCGCCCTTGATGCACGCGGCCTCAAGCCTTGTGCTGAACGCGGCCAAGGAGCTTGCGGGGATCCCCGACGGGATGCATCTTTTGCCGCCGAATATTACGGAGTCTATAGGCCGGCTTAAGAGCGAGATATTGCATGATAAGAAAGTCAGCCTCGATCTTGACGAGACGCTCATTGCTCTTGGGATAAGCGCGATTTCGAATCCGGCGGCCGACGTGGCGCTCAAGAAGCTCAAGGAGCTGAAAGGGTGCGAGGTGCACATTACGCACATCCCTACGCCGGGTGATGAAGCGGGTTTGAGAAAGCTGGGGGTGAACTTGACGAGCGACCCGGAATTTTCGACAAAATCTTTGTTTGTGACATAAATATTTTGGCCCCGCTGCTCCTGTTTTGCGGGGCGGCGGAATTAAGACAGACACGATTAAATATCGCGCCCGTGCCGTGGTGCGGCTGCACGACAGCCGTGATGTTGCCGGACGGTGCGGGTATAATATTTAATCGTGTAATCTATAAAAGCGGACGGCAATGGCGCCGTGTCTGCCATTTCGCAAAAGGAGCGGTTCAACATGGGCGGATTTTTTGGGGTTATTTCCGACAGCAGTGATTTGTGCGCGATGCATCTGTTTTACGGGACCGATTACCACTGCCATTTGGGGATTCGCAGGGGGGGGCTTGTGACCGCTGGCGATTCGAAGTTCACGCGCGTTATCCACGACATTACCAACACGCAGTTCCGCAGCAAATTCGACTCGGAGCTTGACAAACTGAAGGGGCGCTTGGGCATTGGTGTTATAAGCGATTCCGAGGACCAGCCGCTTATCATCGGGTCGCATTTGGGTACTTATGCCATAGTGACGGTCGGCGCGATAAAGAACGATGTGGAGCTGACTCAGCGGGCGTTCAAGAAGCGCGTTACGCACTTTTCTGAGATGAGCGGGAACGAGCTCAACGCCACCGAGCTGACGGCAACGCTGATTAACGAGGGGGAAACTTTCGAGGAGGGGATCAGGCTGGCGCAGGAGAAGATCGCGGGGTCTATGTCTATGCTGATACTTACGGCCAATGGGATTTACGCGGTGCGGGACATGTACGGGCGGACGCCGGTTATCATAGGTAAAGGCGAGAATGGTTACGCGGTTACGATGGAGACCTGCGCGTTCGGCAATTTGGGCTACGAGGTGGAGAAGGAGCTTGGGCCGGGGGAGGTTGTGTTCATTTCCAAGGATGGGTATGAACAGCGCGTCCCGCCGGGGGACAAGATGCAGATTTGTTCGTTTTTGTGGATATATTACGGTTATCCGGCGTCCGATTACGAGGGCGTGAACGTGGAGTTTTCGCGCTACCGCAGCGGCGCGGCGCTTGCCATGAGGGATGATGTTGATGTTGATTTTGCGGCGGGTATACCGGACTCGGGGGTTGCGCACGCGCTTGGGTATTCGCAGAAGAAGAAGATATCGTACAGCAGGCCGTTTGTCAAGTATACTCCAACGTGGGCACGGTCGTTTCTGCCGCCCAACCAATCGGCGCGGGAGCTTGTGGCGAAGATGAAGCTGATTCCAATAAAAAAATTGACGGAGGGCAAAAAAATTCTGTTTTGCGACGATTCATTAGTTCGCGGCACGCAGCTCAAAGACACGCTGCAGCGGCTCTACACTTACGGTGCGAAAGAAATCCATATGAGGCTCGCCTGCCCGCCGCTCTTTTTCGGGTGCAACTATCTCAATTTTTCGAGGTCGAAGTCGGAGATGGATCTGGCCACGAGGAAGGCGATTGTTACTATGGAGGGGAGCGGCAAATACAATATTGAGGACTACATAAACGAAAAGTCTGACAGGCACCACGCGATGATAGAGTACATACGTTCGAAAATGGGCCTGAAAACGCTGGCGTTTCAGAGGCTTTCGGATATGAAGGAGGCGATAGGGGTGCCGGGGGAGAATTTGTGCACGTATTGCTGGACGGGGTGTACGGGGTGCTGTAATTGGTAGGTTGTGGCGTATGGTAAATGGGAAATTGTTGTTGTAATGTATGGTAAAAAAACGTATTTGCAGGGGCGATCGCCCCCGATCGCCCGCCGGAATTGCGATATTGCGTTTGATTCAACGTATATCGCAATTCGTATGTTGGCGGGCGGCCGAGGGCGGTCGCCCCTACAGGGATTGTTGACGGATTATCGGTAATGCTGGTGTGTGGGACAAATGGCAGGTTGATAACAATAAACATATAACGATAAAATAAGGAGTTGTTGAAATGCCTAAACGCAGTGACATCAAGAAGGTAATGATTATAGGGTCGGGCCCGATAATAATTGGCCAGGCCTGCGAATTCGACTACTCCGGCACACAGGCGTGCAAGGCGCTGCGTTCGCTGGGGTATCGGATTGTGCTTGTCAACTCGAACCCCGCCACGATCATGACCGACCCCGAGACCGCCGATATCACCTACATCGAACCGCTCAACATCCCCGCCCTTACGCGCATAATCGAGAAGGAACGCCCCGACGCGCTGCTGCCGAACCTCGGCGGGCAGGTTGCGCTCAACCTGTCGATGCAGCTTGACAAGGAGGGAATCCTCAAAAAGTTCGGCGTGGAAGTTATAGGGATTGATATCCCCGCCATCGAGCGCGGCGAGGACCGGATCGTTTTTAAGGAGGAGATGGACAAGATAGGCGTGGGTATGGCCAAAAGCGAGGCGGTTTATACCGTTGAAGACGCCGAAAAAGTTGCCGCCGGGTTAGGGTACCCGGTCGTTATCAGGCCGGCTTATACGATGGGCGGTACGGGCGGCGGGCTCGTATATAATGTAGAGGAGCTCAGGACCGTCGCGAGCAGGGGCATCGCCGCCAGCATGATCAACCAGATACTCATCGAAGAATCCGTACTCGGCTGGGAAGAGCTTGA
The DNA here is from genome assembly GCA_009786575.1 of Chitinispirillia bacterium. Taxonomy (GTDB): domain Bacteria; phylum Fibrobacterota; class Chitinivibrionia; order Chitinivibrionales; family Chitinispirillaceae; genus GUT77. The sequence continues at coordinate 25,183 of WQRV01000005.1, forward strand.
ACTGGAGATTGTCCGCGACGCGACTGGTGCGAAGATTACGGTTTGTTTTATTGAGAATGTCGATCCGATGGGCATCCATACCGGCGACTCGTTCTGCACCGCGCCGATGTTGACTATCTCCGAGGAGCTGCAGAAGCGCCTGCAGAAGCATGCGTATGATATTGTCGATTCCGTGAAGATCATCGGCGGCTGCAACGTGCAGATGGCGCACGACCCGAAGACCGGCCGGATCATCGTTATCGAGATCAACCCGCGCACATCGCGTTCGTCGGCGCTTGCATCTAAAGCTACCGGTTTCCCGATTGCGTTAGTATCCGCGAAACTGGCCGCCGGTATGACGCTTGGCGAGATGCCCTATTGGCGGGACGGCACGCTCGACAAGTACACGCCGTCGGGCGATTATGTGGTGGTAAAGTTCGCGCGCTGGGCGTTTGAGAAGTTCAAGGGCTCGCAGGACAAACTGGGTACGCAGATGAAGGCGGTGGGCGAGGTGATGAGCATTGGCAAGAACTACAAGGAGGCGTTCCAGAAGGCGATCAGGTCGCTTGAGAACGGGCGCATGGGGCTCGGGTTTGCGAAGGATTTTAACAGAAAATCGAAGGATGAGCTGCTCGATATGCTGAAGGAGCTGACAAGCGAGAGGCACTTTATAGCGTATGAGGCTTTCAGGAAAGGCGCGACCGTTGAGAAGGTGCACGAGATTACTAAGATAAAGGAATGGTTCCTGCGTGAGATGAATGAGATGGTTGGCTTTGAGGAGGAGATCATCGCCAAATACAAGGGCAAGGCTCTGCCGGATGACGTTCTTGAAAAGGCTAAGAAGTGGGGGTTTGCAGACCGCTATTTGTCGATGCTGACCGGTATCAAAGAGGCCGATATCAGAAAAAAACGTATGGAAATGGGGCTTATTGAGGGCTGGGAGGCTGTGCCCGTGAGCGGCGTTGAGGAGAACGCGTACTATTATTATTCCACATATCACAGCAAGAAACAGTTAGATACGAAGTCCGCCAGGCGCAAGGTGATGATTTTGGGCGGCGGGCCCAACCGCATAGGGCAGGGGATAGAGTTCGACTACTGCTGCGTGCACGCCGCGTTTTCGCTGCGGGATATGGGTATCGAGACCATCATGGTCAACTGCAATCCAGAAACGGTATCTACCGACTACGATACGTCGTCCCGCCTCTACTTTGAACCGTTGACGGTAGAGAATGTCCTCAGTATCTACGAGATGGAAAAACCCGATGGCGTTATCGTTCAATTCGGCGGACAGACTCCCCTCAACCTTGCCAGTCAGCTCGCAGAGGCAGGGGTAAAGATACTCGGTACCTCGCCCGACGTTATTGATCTGGCCGAGGACCGCGACCGTTTCAACAGCATGATGGACAAGCTTGGCATACCCATGCCCGCGTCGGGGATGGCGGTGACGGTAGATGAGGCGCTCGCAGTGGCGGAGAAGATAGGATTCCCGGTGATGGTCCGCCCGTCGTATGTTCTTGGCGGCCGCGGTATGGAGGTTGTGCACGACAACGAAATGCTTAGGACGTACATGAGCCTTGCGGTTGACGTAACGCCGGAGCGCCCCATCCTCATCGACAAGTTCCTCGAAAACGCCATTGAGGCGGAGGCCGACGCGCTTTGCGACGGGAGCGACGTGTTTATCCCCGCGGTGATGGAGCACATCGAGCAGGCCGGCATTCACTCCGGCGACTCGGCGTGCGTGATCCCGCCGGTGAGCATCCCGGCCGAGCATGTTGAGAAGATATATTCGTATACGGGCAGGATAGCGCAGGAGCTTGGCGTGGTGGGGCTCATGAACATGCAGTACGCGATTGCCGACGGCAAGGTCTACGTGCTTGAGGCCAACCCGCGCGCGTCGCGCACCGTTCCCGTCGTGTCAAAGGTGTGCGACATCCGTATGGCGAGCATCGCGACGGAGGTTATGATGGGTAAACGGGTCGCCGGCTTTGGGCTGAAACGCAGCAAGGTCAGCTTCTACGGCGTGAAGGAGGCGGTCTTCCCGTTCCACATGTTCCCGGAGGTAGACCCGGTTCTTGGCCCCGAGATGCGTTCGACGGGCGAGGTGCTCGGCATGGCTGAGGAGTTCGGCCTCGCGTTCTTCAAGGCAGAGGAGGCCGCTAATCAACAGCTGCCGCTTTCCGGCAATGTGCTGATGAGCATCTCTAAGTCGGAGGTGAGGGAGGGCAGGGTAGCCGGCACCGCCCGCAAGTTTGTTGAGCTGGGCTTCGGGATATACGCTACGGAAGGGACGCATGATTTCCTGAAGAAGAACGGTATCGAGAGCAAGCTCGTCTGCAAGCTGCATGAGGGGCGGCCTAATATTCTGGACCTGATCGCGAACAGGGATATACAGCTGATCGTCAACACGCCGGTGGGCAAGAAGAGCCAGCACGACGATTCGTACATACGCAAGGCGGCGGTCAAGCACAAGCTGCCGTACATTACCACGGTTGCAGCCGCCGCCGCGGCTGCGAACGGCGTTGCGGACATGAAGAGTAAATCGACGGTGATACATTCGCTGCAGGAGTATCACTCGATGATTGAGAAGTAGATGTTGATGTACCGGTTGGTGTTGATTGACATTGATGATGATTGCAGGGGCGGCCGTCCCTGCCCTGATGGTCATACGGTGTTTGGTTGACAATATTATTAACAGGAGGTGGTAGATGGACAAGGTGATTCAATTTATTAAGGAGCGCGGGCATGTGCTTATGATGGCCGGCCTGTTTACGGTTATCGCCGGCACCATGGCATACATGATCCTCATGAACTATCCGGCACTCCGCCAGTCGCCATATATGCGTAACTCGGCGATGGTGCTGGTCTTTATTGGCCTGGGGATCTACGTGGTGGGCCGCGTATCGGTTGCCGTTCAGCGCCGCCGCGTGCAGATGGAGGAGCGCATTCGAGAGCGCCGCGGGCGTTCGGGCGACGGGGGCGGCCTGTGAGAACAAAAGTTCAGGACCTCATACAGAAAAACGGCGTGATAACCGGTCTCAAGCCGGCCGGCAAGTTCGAGGCGCTCGTCACGGTAGCCAGTTTCCTCTGCTCGGTCAACGGCCTGCCGGACGCGGATATTGTGTCTGGCAAGATAGTGGACCGCGAGAAGGAGATGTCAACCGGCATCGGCTACGGCATCGCCATCCCGCACGCGCGCCTGTCGGGGATAGACCGCCTCTACATGGTGGCCGCGAGGGTGGCGGAGGGGATAGAGTTTGACTCGCTTGACGGCGCGCCGGTAAATCTGATATTCATGATGATCTCGCCGGCAAGCACCTCCACCGACCACACGCAGGTACTCTCGGCGCTGTCGCAGATAATGTCGTACGAAGATGTTAGGAAGCAGCTTCTGGAGGCGGAGTCGCCGGAAGCGTTCGTAGACATCATCGCGGCAGCGGAGACCAAATATATCGGGATGATATAGGGGCTTTCGATGCCGTCCGTATATTTCCAGACATTCGGCTGTCAGATGAACACCGCTGACTCCGATACGATACATCAGCTGCTCTCACAGCGCGGATTCGTGCTGTGCGGCTCGCATGCCGGCAGCGATCTGGTAGTTGTCAACACATGCAGCGTCCGCGAGGCTGCCGAAAAGCGCGCCCGCGCCCGCATTGCCGAATTCGCAAACTGGAAAAAACATCATCCCGGCCAAAAATTATGGGTCATAGGGTGCATGGCGGAGCGGCTGGGGGATGCCCTCAAAAAAGATATTCCGGGTATAGATACGATAATAGGCGCGAAACAGATGGAGCGGATCGACGATGTCATTGAGGCGCAGTTTCCCAAATGTCAATGTGATGATAGTGCGTCAGCGGATATTTTCCAAAAGACTCTGGTTACTGATTTCGTGCCGGTAATGCGCGGATGCGATAATTACTGCGCGTACTGCGTAGTGCCGTACGTGCGCGGGAGGGAGATGTCTGTACCGTACGATGTTATTGAGTATGCTGTAAAGCAAAAGGTTGACGCGGGGATAAAGGAGATAACATTTTTGGGGCAGAACGTCAACTCGTACAATCACGGCGGTCTCGATTTCCCGGAACTGTTGTCGAGGATGGCCGCGGTAGAAGGGCTGGAGAGGATCCGCTTTACCACGAGCCATCCCAAAGACTGTACCGGGAAGCTGATCGACGTTATGGCCTCATCCCCCAAAATAGCCTCGCATCTCCACCTCCCGTTCCAGGCCGGTTCCGACCGCATACTCTCACTGATGAACCGGAGGTACACGTCATCCCACTACCGCAGATTGGCCGATACGGTCAAAAAGCGCGTTCCGGGGGTGGATCTGACGAGTGACATTCTGGTGGGTTTCCCGACGGAGACCGGCGCCGAGTTTCGGGAAACGCTCGATTTGGTCCGCGGCGTCCGGTTCACCACGGCCTTCATGTTCGCCTACTCCCCGCGGGAGGGCACCGCCGCCGCGGGGATGCGGGAGGAGATCCACAGGTCCGAAAAGCTGGCCCGCCTGGCCGAATTGATAGCGCTCCAGACCGAAATAACCCGCGAAATCTACGAAAAAACGGTGGGTTCGGAGCTGGAGGTGTTGATAACGGACCGTCAACAGAAGCGGGACATGGCGTGGATGGGGCAGGACCGGGGATGTAAAAGGGTATTAATTAGTTGCGAAAACGCCGCGCCGGGAATGATTTTTAAAGTAAGGGCCGTCAGGAGCAGCGGTATGACCCTGATTGCCGAAAGGGTATGACGGAGATTTGAGCGGCCCCGGCGGGGGCACCAAGCCGGATAGAACGGATGTACGCCACAAATATATTTTTCGCACCCCGGAAGGGTGCAAAGAGAGGGCAGGGTCATGAAGGTAGTAAAATTGTGTGTGATATTCGCGTTAGCGTTTGCCTTGGCGTGGATTTTGATATTCACGTTCACGCAGCCGGAGTTCTCGGCGAAGGCGCCGATCAAGATATTCTGGTACGACACGCCGGAATACCCGATGTACGTATTCGCGGCGTTTGCCTCCGCGGCCACGCTCCTCTTCGGGTTCGCCGTCTCCGCGTACTACTACATCGCCGGCCGGGCGGGCCTCCGCAGCAAGAAGAGGGAGATCAAGCGGCTCGAGGAGAGAGTCAGGGAACTGGAGTTCGAGGTTGAACGCCTGCGCGGCGCGGTGGCCGAGGCTCTTGAGGATACGCCGGCGGAGAGAAAGGGGACCGGGTCGCAAAAAGTTGCAGATAAGAAAGGCACCGGCTCTCAGAAGTCGGTAGGGGAGAGGGATATATTCGCATGACATCTGTCAAAAGAACTATTTCCGGGATAATGGCGGCTGCCGCTGCGATGGCGGTTATCCTGTCAGCCGCGTTGTCTGCCGTCTCCGCGCAGGAGCTCAGCCCCGCGGTTGCCAACGCCCTGAAACTGCCGGTCAGGGACGCGCTGCGGATCATAGACTCGCTTTCCCGCGAGCAGAAAGCGCCGGCGCAGGTTAGAGCGCAGAGCTTTAAGGTGCTGGGCGACTACCGGTCCGCGAGGGGGGAGTACAGGCAGGCCGCGAACTTCTATTTGCAGGCGGTGAGATTGGATTCCACGGCGGCATACAATCAGCTGTACGAATCGGCAATGTCGAATGATGCCGCGGCGGCCGCGAAAGCTCCGTCAGCACAGCAAGCTGCGTCTGTATCGGCACCGCAGCCTGTACCGGTACAGCAAACTGCGCCGGTATCAACACCGCAGCCTGTACCTGTATCGGCACAGCAAGCAGTTACGGTATCAACACCAACGCCGCAAACGCCAAAACAGGCCTACACCGTTCAGGTCGGCGCCTTCGGCTCAAGGCCAAACGCCGACAATCTGGTCAAAAAACTCTCGGCATACAGCGGCGTATCAATCTCTCCCGCTGCAAACGAAAGCGGACAGGCGCTCTACAGGGTGCGGGTTGGCCCATACAACACCAAGGAAGAGGCCAGCGCGTTTGCCGATAAGCTGAACAGGGAGACCGGCCTGTCGTCCAAGGTCCTTCTTGCAGATAAATAAAGGAGATTATACTGTGGAATACGAAATTGTGATAGGCTTGGAAGTTCACGCGCAGCTGTCAACTAAGACCAAGCTCTTTTGCGGCTGCACGACCCCGTTCGGCGCGCCGCCCAACACACACGGCTGCCCGACCTGTCTCGGCATGCCCGGCACGCTCCCGGTGCTCAACCGCGCCGCCGTGGAGATGGCCGTCCGCGCCGGCCTCGCGCTTGGCTGCAAGATAAACAACAAATCGGTATTTGCGCGCAAAAACTATTTTTACCCCGACCTCACGAAGAACTACCAGATATCGCAGTACGAGCTTCCGGTCTGCGGCCCGGGGGAACTGCCGGTAGTAGTTGACGGGCAGGAGTACAGGATCGGCGTAACGCGCGTGCATCTGGAGGAGGACGCCGGGAAACTGATACACGATCAGGACACAGACTCGCTCTTCGATGTCAACCGCTGCGGGTCGCCTTTAATAGAGATCGTATCCGAGCCGGATATGCGCAGCCCCGCGCAGGCGCACGCCTACCTTGCCGCGCTCAAGCAGATACTCGAATACCTGGGCGTATGCGACTGCAACATGGAGGAAGGGAGCCTGCGCTGCGACGGGAACATCTCGCTGCGCCCCAAAGGGCAGGAGAAGTTCGGCACGAAGACCGAAATCAAAAACATGAACAGCTTCAAAAATCTCGAAAAGGCTCTGGAGTACGAGGCGCGCCGGCAGGAAGAGGTGCTGCGCTCGGGCGGTAAGATCGAGCAGCAGACGTTTCTCTGGAACCCGAATGAGAACCGCTCCATCCCCATGCGCTCAAAAGAGGACGCGCACGACTACAGATATTTCCCCGACCCCGATCTGCTCCCGCTTATCGTAGAGACGGAGTGGGTTGGCAAGGTCAAAGAATCCATCCCCGAACTGCCGGCGGCGCGCCGCAAAAGGTTTGAGGGGGAGTACGGGATCACTCAATACGCCGCGGATGTGCTGACCGGGTCCCGTCTGCTGGCCGATTATTTTGAGCGGTGCGTTGACAAATGCAAAGACGCGAAGAGCGCGTCTAACTGGGTTATGACGGATATCATGCGGATGATGAACGACGGGAAGGTTGAAAGCCCGTTCGATTTAAAAACATCGCCGGAGAGGCTGGGTCAACTAATAAAGCTAATCAACGACGGCGGGGTATCGGCAAAAGCGGCGAAAAAAGCCCTCGATATAATGGAGGCTGAGGATAAGGAGCCGGAGGCTGTCGTCAAGGAGCAGGGGTTGTCGCAGGTATCCGACACATCGGCGCTTGAGGCAGTCGTCAAACAGGTTGTAGACGCGCATCCTAATGAGGTTCAAAGGTATAAGGACGGGGATAAAAAGTTGACGAGCTTCTTTATGGGGCAGATAATGAAAGCGTCGAAGGGCGCGGCTAATCCGAAAGAGGTTGGAGTTATCCTTAATAAACTGTTAGGATGACGTTATCATCATGAAGAATATTCTTATTGTATTGGCGATTACGCTCTGCGCCTGCGCGTTTACCGCGTGGGCGCAGAAGTCCCATCCCGCCGGTAAATCGGTTAAGGCCGCTGCCGGTACATCCGTACATACATCAACAAAGACTACCGGTGATATTTCTGTTGATACATCCGTCAGTAAATCAACCGGTATTGCCAAAGATGCCGCCGCAGATACATCCGCCCATTTATCAACAGATATTGCCGTTGATGCTGCCGCAGATTCCTCATCTGTCAATACACCGGCCGCTGTTGTTATTGATGAGGATGATGAGGACGACGATGAGCGCATCCTCGCCGAGATCGCCCTCGACACAACGCCGCTTATAAGGCCCGACCTGATCCGCCGTGAGCACGACTACCGCCGCCAGACGCGCCTCGCCATCGTGATGATGGTCTTCATCGCGGCGGCCCTCGGCACATCGCAGTCGTGGAACCCGAAGTAAATCTTGGGATTAATTCCTGTTGCTGATGAGCGGTGCCGGGATCTTACCGCCCCTGTTGATGAACGCGGCCGGCGAGAACCGGTTGACGGCCATAATTGGCGCGGTGCCCAGAAGCCCGCCGAATTCTACGCTCTCGCCCACGGTCTTGCCGGGGACGGGGATCAGGCGCACGGCGGTGGTCTTGTTGTTTATGACGCCTATAGCGCACTCGTCGGCGATGATGGCGCTTATTACATCTTCCGGCGTGTCGCCCGGTACCGCGATCATGTCGAGGCCCACGCTGCACACCGACGTCATCGCCTCAAGTTTCTCTAACGACAACGCCCCGCGCCTTACCGCGTCGATCATCCCGGCGTCTTCCGAGACGGGGATGAACGCGCCGCTTAAGCCCCCCACGTATATCCCGGCCATCAGCCCGCCTTTCTTGACCGCGTCGTTGAGCAGGGCGAGCGCGGCGGTTGAACCGTGCGCCCCCACGCTCTCAAGCCCCATCTCCTCCAAAATGTGGGCCACGCTGTCGCCGACCGCCGGGGTCGGGGCGAGGGAGAGGTCTATGATCCCCAAAGACGCGCCCAGGCGCTTCGCCGCCTCGCGCGCCACTAATTGCCCTACCCGTGTGATTTTAAACGCCGTCTTCTTGACGCACAGCGCAAGCTCTCCGAAATCCGCCCCGGGCCCGAGCCGCCCCACAGCGCTCTTCACCGCGCCCGGGCCGCTCACGCCCACGTTGATCACCCGGTCCCCCTCGCCCACCCCGTTGAACGCACCCGCCATGAACGGGTTGTCCTCCACGGCGTTGGCGAAGACAACGAACTTCGCGCAGCCTATAGCGTCATTATCCTTTGTCAATTCAGCGGTTTTCCTGATGATAAAGCCCATCTGCCTGACCACGTTCATATTAATGCCTGATCTTGTAGACGCTACGTTGACGGATGAACATAATCTCTCAGTGGACGACAGCGCCTCGGGGATCGTTGCCAAAAACGCCTCCTCCGCAGCCGTTACTCCCTTATGCACCAGCGCAGTGTATCCCCCAATAAAATTAACGCCGCAGGCCGCCGCTGCCCTGTCGAGAGCGTTTGCGACCCGCAAAAACCCCGTCTCGTCCCTGGCCAGCAGGCTCGCCGGGGTTACGGAGATACGCTGATTGACGATGGGGATGCCGTACTCGCTCTCGATCTCATCGCCCACAGCCACCAGGTCTTTGGCCGCCGTGGTGATCTTTGCGTAGATATTTTCCGCGGTCTTGCCGCTGTCCCCGTCAATGCAGTCAAACAGCGAAATCCCCATGGTGATCGTCCGGACATCGAAATTGTCCTTCCCGATCATCTCGTTGGTCTCCATAATCGCGTTTCTGTCGATCATCGTCAAAAATCCTTATTTATTGAAGAAACGGTTAAATATTATACCCGCGCCGCTTTGCAACTGTACGGCAGCCGTGATGCTGCAGGCCGGCGCGGATATAATATTTAGCCGGTGAATCTATAGTAAAGATCAAATTTTGTGCATCGCGTTAAAGATGTCCTCGTGCTGGATCTTGATGGACATGCCGATCTGCGCCCCGAGTTCGTCGAGCGAGCCGGATATCTCCGAAAACTTCTTCGAGCACTTGCTCACGTCTACCAGCATGATCATGTGGAAGTACTCCTTCAGGATCGACTGGCTGATGTCCAAGACGTTTATGTCAATGGAATACAGGAGTCCCGACACCTTGGCGATGATGCCCATCCTGTCCATGCCTACGACCGAGACTATAGCCCTCATTATAAATATCCCGCCTTCCGGTTTATGGGTTGATGGATAAATATATGTTTTGGGCGGGATTTTTTTGTAATTTTTTGATATTTCTGGTTTATAGCAGGAACAGGCGGGCTGCGGGCCGCAGCGGTACCGGTGAGGTTGGTTTTTCGGCCCTGCCGGGCGGTTACCGCAACACCAATGGCAACTTCTACAGCAGCAGCCACTCCGCCACATTGAGCTTGCGAATGCCGTTGTAGACCGGGTTAAGGTCTATGTCTGTTGTAAGCAGGTACTTGGGGTTGGAGTCTTTGACCGCGTTCAGCGGCGCGAGCTCCCTTTGAAGCGTCTCTTCCGCCATAGCAGTCCAGGCGACCTGATAGTATGAGGTGTAGCCGTCGTGGTCGGTGACTACGAAATCGATCTCCTTGTTGTTGATCTTGCCAACATAGACATCCCTGTTACGGCGCAGCAACTCGAAATAGACGATGTTCTCTAACCAGTGTGAGATATTTTTTCTCATGTCGCGCCTCAGCCGAACCTTGCGGAAGCAGGGGTCTACGAGGTAGTACTTGTTGAGCGTTTGCAGCAGCCCCTTGCCCTTGATTTCGTAGCGCGGTACCTTGTAGAGCAGGAACGCGTCGCAGAGCGCGTCAAGGTATCTGGCCACGGTCTTGTGGTCTACCGCGGTGCCGTGGGTACGGAGCGTGTTGGAGATTGAAAACGGTGAAACAAATGAGCCGACCGAGTCGAACACGAAATCAATAATTTTATTAAAATCGTGCTTGTCCTTGACATTTAAGCGCTGAAATATATCTTTTTCTATTATAGTGTCAAGTACGCCTCTCATAAAATCATCGGCTTGCTTCTGGGTGATGCTTTTCTGTGTGTGATATTCGGGGATACCCCCTTCAACTACGTAATTCCCAAAACTTTCATTTTTTGATAAGTTTTGGGAATTCAGATACGTAAATTCATAAAATTCAATGAATTGCAACGGCAAAACGTGGATTTTTACGTATCTGCCGGTAAGTAGGGTAGCCAGCTCGCCGGAAAGCAGGTAAGCGTTTGATCCTGTTATATATACGTCGCAGTTCTTCTTGATGAAGAGGCCGTCTACCAGGCGCTGGAAAGTGTCTATATTTTGCACTTCGTCGAGGAAAACGTAGTTCATTTTATCGGGCGACAGGCGCACCTTTATGTGGTCGTAGATATCCTTCCATCCGCCTATGGTATAAAGATCGGGGTCTTCAAAGTTATAGAAATGTATTTGCTCCTGCCCGGCACCCGTTTTAAGGAGTTCGCCGGAGAACATCTGCAACAGGGTAGACTTCCCGCAGCGGCGCACGCCGGTTATGACCTTTATCAGATTCTGGTCTTTAAGGTTGCGCAGGGTCTGCATGTACTGCTTGCGTTCTATCAGCCGTTTGGTTTCCATAGCAGGAATATACATTACGCCGTTGACGTAAGCCACTACTTAAAACGCGCATGGGAGCCCCATTGGCAAGATGCGTGCAAGGCGGATACCGGGCGTAAATCCCCGTAAATAAAATAAAGGTTGCATTTTGAAGCGGATAGGGATATATTATATATTATGGATATTATCCCAAAATCGCGAAACCTGTAATTGCAGGGGAGGCCGCTATGGTCTGTCGGACCCGTTTATTTGCATTTTTGATGTCGCTGGCGCTGTTGGGGGCCGCAACCGTTGCCGCCGCGCCGTACAACGGCGAGGAGTTTACCTTCAGCCAGCCCGACGGATCGGAGGTCAGGGTGCTTCTATGGGGCGACGAGTTCCACATAGACGCCGAGAGCCCCGACGGCTACACGCTTATCCGCGGCGAAGACGGGTGGATCTGCTACGCAAGGCTCTCCGCCGGCGGGTCGGAGTACGTCTCGACCGGAATCCGCTATACGGGGGCTGCCCGCGCGCCCGGCGTGGAGCGTAGGCTGCGCATAAATAAGGAGTCTTTCGATAAGAAGCACCGCCGGAACAGGGAGGCGGTGGGGTACGACAACGCCGAGATGGTGCCGGAGGACAGGCGCCGCGGGCCCGTCCCCCCTGGAGTTGCCCCCGCCCCGGCCGAGGCCAAGGTTATGATGGGTTTAGCGGTGCTCATAAACTTCCCCGACCAGCCGGTATCGACCGTGTCGATTTCGGATATGACGGATTTCTTCAACAGGGAGGGCGGGTTCAAGGGTACGAACGCAGCCGGTTCGGTCCGCGACTACTTTTTGGACGTCTCGTCCGGGACGCTTGACTACAGCAACGTCGTGGCGCCGTTCGTTACCGTAGACAACCCGAGGGCTTTTTACGACGACGGCCAGACGGGTTACAAACAGGTCCCAACGCTTATTACGCACGCGCTCACCAGGATAAAAGCCCTCGCGGAGAGCGGGCAGATCGACCTGAGCGGCCTTTCCACCGAAGGCAACAACAACACGGTAATGGCGCTCAACATCTATTACGCCGGGGCATCGCCCGCCACGTGGGCGACAGGGATCTGGCCGCATCAGGGGACATACAGCAACAATAGCTTTACAATATCGGTTGGCGGCAAGACCATAAGGTTCGGGCGCTACCAGATGGCCTCACTGGGGACCACCAGCAACCCGCCGGGGATCGGGACCACCGTGCACGAAAACGGCCACTTGATTATGAGATGGCCGGATCTGTACAACTACGATAACACCGTTACGAACGTAGTGTCGGGCTATTGCATAATGAGTTCGTCCAACGGTTCCAACCCCCAGCCGCCCAACCCCCATTTCAAGGATTTGGCCGGATGGGTAGACATGACCGAGATCACCAACATGAACGCGGTGCTTACGCACACCGCCAACGCCAATACGGCGTACAAATTCGTAAGGAACACCCAGGAGAGCTACATGATCGAGGCGCGCAGGCGCACGGGGCGCAGCGCCAATATTCCCGGAGAGGGGCTTATAATATGGCATATCCATACGAATGGCGTAAATACGGCCCTCAACTCCCAAAGGCCGTACCCGCTTGTAAAGGTTGTGCAGGCTAACCTTGCTACAAGCACGACGGCCGCTTTCCCGGCGGCCCCTACCGCAAACGCGCCTTTCCGCTCAGGCGGCGGCAGCAACAATACCGAGTTCCACAGCGCCTCCTCGCCCCCTGCCCGCTACCACGACGGGACGAACTCGCCCATGAGGGTCACCGAGGTAAGCCAGCTCGGCAACACTATGTCGTTTCGGATAGGCAACGAAACCGGCGGCCCGCCCACATACCTCATAGATGTCGTGAACGGGACCATGGGGACAGGGCTCTACCCGGTCGATACCACCGTCCGCATCGGCGCGCTCGCCGCAAACGCCGCCGGGCACGGATTCGTCCGCTGGTCCTCCGATACCCTCACGCCGGCGCTTGTACCTGCAAATATATACGCTTGCACTACTACGGTGAAGACGGTTGCGAGGAACGTCTCCGTTGCCGCCAACTACGGCCGCATAATCAGCCTGCCCGGCACATTTGAGGCCGATACCGCCGGGTTCGCGAACGGTATCTCGAGCCAGAGCAATACAAGCGCGTCGGGCGGCAGGATCGCCAGGGGCACCGCCGCTGGCAACTTCGCCGAGTATTTAGTTGACGTTACGGCTGCCGGAAACTACAACCTTTCCTACAGGGTGGCGGGGGCCAGCGGGAACACAAGCCCCGGCAGGTTCGTGCTTAAAGACGTGACGAACAACGTCGTATTCGATACCGTCGCCATACCCGCCGGCGGCACCGCCATGCGGACTATAGAGGGGGCGGCCGCGGCCCTCAAAGCCGGCAGGGCGGTATGGCGTCTGGAGATTCTCGCCGCTACGGCTAACATCAATATAGACTGGATCGAGGCGGACAACGGCCCGCGCCGCTACGACCTCACGGTCACCGGCGGCACCGGTAGCGGGAACTACATTGCAGACACAACCGTTACCATAGCCGCCCCGCCGGCGAATACCGCCGGCCGCACGTTCATGCGCTGGAACGACGCCGACACGGCAACGCTTGGCAGAGTGGCGGATATATACGCCTGCACGACGGCTTACAAAACCCGCCCCACGGCTTCCACGGTCGCTTCGGTCTACGCCCGCTCCTTCCCGCTGCCGGGCATTGTAGAAGCCGACACGTTTGGGCTGGCGAAAGGGTTCCCCGGCAGCCAGAGCGTTACCGGGGCGTCGGGCGGCAGGGTCGCGCGGATACGCGACTCAAGCTTGTTCGCCGAGTATGTAGTAGACATACAGGCCGGCGGCGTCTACAAACTGTCGTACGGCATACAGACCGGCACGGCGACCGCGGGCAGGTTCCGCATACTCGACATGACGAACGGCGGCATCACATTAGACTCGGTGATAGTCCCCACATCAACCAGCACGCGCCTGCAGGCTATTGAAGGGAATGAAGTTACCCTAAGCAAGGGCAAGGCGGTATGGCGCTTAGAGCCTTTGGGCGGGAACTACGCCATAGACACGATCGGCGCGGCGTTCCAGCATACGGCGCCGGTCCGCGCCGCCGCGGCCCGCGCACCGCTTACTTACGACCTTAAGGCGGTCTCCTCCGGCAGCATCCGGTTCGCGGTGCCGGGTTCGGAGCGGGTTAGCCTGAAAATGTACGACATCCGCGGCAGGATGGTAGCCGTGCTGCACGACGGCGTGAAGGGCCCCGGCGTCTACAGCGTCAACCTCGCGACGCGCCCCGGCGGCCTCAGCCAGGGGGTGTACATCGTGAGGATGAGGAGCCAGTCGTACACAAAGGACGTGAGGCTAAACTACCGCAGATAGTTTGGAGTGTGGGGTTTGGAGTGTGGAGTTGTTGACGTTAACTCCAAACTCCACACTCCAAACCCCAAACCTTATTAAGGTTGCATAATTCAGGATAAAACGCATGGACATCCCCCCCCATTTGCTTAATGAGCACTACGATGACCGTTATTTTGACGTTCTCGATGCCATCGACGAGGCGCGGCAGATATACATCGGCAACTCAAGCATCGCCGCCCGCCTCAAATCCATGCCCCCAAACGCCCGGCGCATGGCGATAGGGGAGACGGGTTTCGGCGCGGGCCGGTTGGTCGTCGCGCTTATGGACGCTCTGGAGGACGCCGGCGTCGAGGGCGCGGAGATCGACTACCGCTCGGTGGAGCTGCACCCCCTCCCCGCTCGCAGGATGGAGGCCATCCTCGGGGAGTTCCGCGGCCGCTCTGATACCACCGACCGCCACATCAATCTGGTGGCAGCGGCTTACGCGGGGATTGACACGTCAATACCCGGATGGCACGGCGCGCAGATCGCCGGCGGCTTCGGGACGGTCGCCCTAAACATCTATATAGGCGAGGCGCTGGACATGGTAGCCGCCCTTCCCGCCCCCCGCGACGCATGGTTTTTAGACGGCCACTCCCCCAAAAAGAACCCTCAAATGTGGCGCGCTGAGCTTATGTGGGCGGTCGGCGGGGCCACGAAAGCCGGCGGCACCGTTACCACATTCACGGTAGCCGGCCAGGTCAGGCGGAACCTTGAGGCGGCGGGCTTTAGCATCGAAAAAGTCCCGGGCCGCGGCGTCAAAAAAGAGGCTTTATACGGAATAATGTAACGACCGGGCCAAAACCGCCCGGCAGTGCGCCGGGGCGGCCGGGGACGACGCCCGCCACCGTATAAAAAAGAAAAATTTGATTTTTGCGCTGTCGCAATCGTATATTATAATGAGGCGTAGGGGATATTGCCCCTCCGGGGTCAACACATTTTTGTTAGAAGAGGGCTGACACATGGCCAATAAGACCAAGTTTGTGCGCAAACCGTTCGGTAACTTTTTCATCAAAAAGTCGCTGCAGATGGGCCTAATTATGAAAGTCGTGACAGCCGCGCTGCTGTCGGTAGTGCTTTCGTCCGCCTCGCTTGTGTACGTATACTGGGACAGGTACGATACGGTCGCCATATATATGTGGAATCAGGACAACAACAACCTCCAGAAAGAGAGCATCCTCGCCCTCATCCTCCCCACGCTCGGCATAAGCGCGGCGGTCTCCCTCATCGTGGCGCTCGGAATCGGCATGTACGCGTCCCGCAAGTTCGCGGTACCCATCTACAAAATCGAACAGTGGACCTCCATGCTGCTGCGCGGCCAGATGACCGCCATACTCAGATTCCGCGAGCAGGAAGAGATGAAAGACCTGTCGCAGCGGTGCAACGAACTGGGCGAGCACATGAGAGATATCCTGCTCGATATCAAGGGCAAGGTTAAGGCCATGCAGGAGGCGGGGGTCAAGAGCCCGGAACTGGAGTCCATTATCTCAAAACTGGGAACCATGGAACTCAGCAACCAGCCCATCGAGATTCACGCGCCGGAGCCGGAACAGAAACAATCGTAAATATCAGCGCCGTCACAAAGTATCTTGCAGAAAATCAATGCAATTCTGGTGCGTTGGTTTTGGTTTGAACGGATAAAGCTCCCACTCCTGGGAGGTCTCCATGGATTCGCCCTCTT
Source organism: Chitinispirillia bacterium (assembly GCA_009786575.1). GTDB lineage: Bacteria > Fibrobacterota > Chitinivibrionia > Chitinivibrionales > Chitinispirillaceae > GUT77. The sequence goes on from WQRV01000005.1 coordinate 41,335, forward strand.
GCAGCGTTTTATAGGGGGCGTGGTACTCTAATTCCGTTAAGGCGTCGGACTTGTTGTGGGTTATGCAGTTGTAAAATTCTACCAGCGCCTGCTCCGGGTGGATCAGTTTCGGCGAATGCTTCTTGAACCTTATTATTAGGGCCTGGGACGATACGAACGCCGCCATTGCCCCCTTGCTGGCGGGTATGAAGGCCTTGGCGGTGCGCTCCCTTTTGTTTTTGGACGGGGCGCGCGGCTCTATAAAGCAGTAGCCCTGATCGTGTGAATAGTTGCTGATGTCAGCCTGTTCGCTCTCTGTCCCGTCAATCCGCACCTGCGCCATGGACTGCACCGGCGCGTAGCAGCGGGCGTAGCCGTCTACCCGCGTGTTCAGCCAAAGGTCCCACGATACCGGCTTGCGCCTTACGTTCTCCGCGGTTACGCTAAACAGAACCTTGCCGTCCCTTATGCTGACGGTCTTGATTAGCCGTATCCCGCTGAACTCGCTGTTGAGGCTCCGCATCACCACTTCCGTTTCGCTTCTGCTTAACACTTCGAAGTACCCGTTGTTGAGGTACGGGTCGGGCGGCCAGACGGCTTGGTCGCGGAGCATAGCCGGGCTTTTCGTCTGCTGCGCCCACCACTCGCTCTGCGGCCCGACCCACACGATGTGCCCGTAATACGGCCGCCAGACCGGGTTGGCACCGAAACGCCTGCGGGACACAGGCGGCTCGTCCCACAGCTTCTCATCCGCCTTGAGGATGTTGGGCTTGCCGGCAATGCGCAGCAAAGCCACCATCCCGCCAATATCGGGCAAAACGCCCGCCTCAATTTTACCATCGGAAATTTTAATTAGTCTGTCCATAGTATTAATATATATTATGCGCAGATGTTTTTATTTTTTGACGTTTATATAACCCCAACAAGCTCCCGTACCCTGCTCATCGTCGCCGCCGCGATCTTGCGCGCCTTATCCGCCCCGAGTTTCCGCATTTCGTTTACGTAGTCTAAATTGGCCGCAAGATCCCTGCGCTTCTCCCTAAACGGAGCGAAATAGGCCCAAAGCATCTCAAAAAGCTCTTTTTTTGCCTCCCCGTAGCCGTATCCGCCCGCCCGGAACCTCTGCGCCATATCTGCGGCCTTGCCGTCGTCCGCGAATAACCTGTATATGCCGTAGATAATGCTCTTATCAGGGTCCTTCGGCTCCTCGACAGGGGTGGGGTCGGTCACTATCCCCATGATCTTCTTGCGCGTCGGCTTCTCCTCGCCGAAGATCTCCACCGTGTTGCCGTACGACTTCGACATCTTCTGCCCGTCGGTCCCCGGTATAGTGGCGATCTCCGCCGCGATCTCCGGCTCCGGCAGCGTGAACGCCTCGCCGTAGGCCGCGTTGAACTTTACGGCGATGTCGCGCGTCACCTCGACGTGCTGCTTCTGGTCGCGCCCCACCGGCACGAGGTTCGACTGGTACAAGAGGATATCCGCAGCCATCAGCACCGGGTACGAAAAAAGCCCGTGGTTCGCCGGGATGCCCCGGGCCTGCGCGTCTTTATACGCGTGGCACCGCTCGAGGAGGCCCACCGGCGTGACGTTGCAGAGGTACCACGTAAGCTCGGCCACCTCGGGGACGTCGGACTGCAGCCAAAAGACGGAACGCTTGGGGTCTATGCCGAGCGCCATCAGGTCGATCATCGCGTCTAAGGAGTTTTTGGCCATCTGCGGGCCGTCGAAAAGGGTAGTGAGGCTGTGCATATTGGCCACGAAGCAGAAGAGCTGCCCGCGCTCTTGCGATTCCACCATAGGGCGGATCATCCCCAGGTAATTCCCTATGTGCAGCGTGCCAGACGGCTTGATCCCAGACAATATCTTTAACATACGCTATTTGCTCTTCCCAGTGTTTTTGACCTGCCCGCTGTCCCGAATTACCCCCATCTGCTCCTTCCCGCTGACAGTCACGACACCCTCCATATTGAGGTTGCCCCGGGGTTTGTTCAACCTGCTGCTGTCGTTTGAGCTATCCGCCAGAACCAGTTCGCCCCCGGCGCCCTGCTCCGGCGATACCGGCTGGGCTACTGCCGCAAGCTCCGCCGCTGCCGCCGCCTTCTTGGCCAGGTCATCCGCGCTCATAGAGTGGTACGTGACGTACCCGCCCACGGCTACCATTATCAACATCAAAAAGAGTGTTACGGGGGTGTACTTTTTGATGAATATCATGGGCGTTATGGCCGACGGCGCGAGCATCTTCTTAGGATTCGCGCACACCCTCAGGATCTCGCTGTCAACCGCCTCCGAAGGGTTGTCGCCCAAAATTTCAGCCGTGTAGAGGGATACGTGCTCCTGCTTATAGGCGCCGGTTTCGCGCCGGCACTCCTCGCATTCCTCTAAATGGGCCTCGTAGGCCGCGGCTTCGCCCGCGTCCAGTTCACCCGAGATATACAGCAGGCCGGAAACTTCAAATTTACTGCACGCCATCGATCCCCCTCTTTTTAAGTTCCTTCCGCATGTTTATCAGCGCCAGGCGCATACGTCCGAGCGCCGTATTTATGGGACAGCCCATCATCTCGGCGATCTCCTTGAAGGGCACCCCGCCCAGTTCCCTGAGCAGGAATACCTCGCGCTGGGATGGCTCCAGTTCCGCAACTGCCTCGTTTACCGCCCCACGCAGCCGCTTGTACGAGAGATCCTGATCCGGCGAGTCGATCTTGCTCCCCACCGACCCGTCCGTGTCCTTCGCGTGGTCGGTCTCTACCTTTGCGTGGCGGTAGTAGTCGATAGTCCGCTTGTGCGCGATCCCGAACAGCCAGCTCAGGAAACTGCGCGAACGGTCGAACTGGTTCGCGTTGCGCATCGCCGCCAAAAATGTCTCCTGCAGCATGTCCTCAGCGATGTCCCGGTCGCTGGTCATGCGAAGCAGAAAACCGAATACCCGGCTCCGGTACCGCTCGTAGAGCGCCGAGAAACCCCGCGGGTTCCCCGACATCCACATGTCGAACAATTGCCGGTCGTCAGTTTGCTGTTGTTCCTGCTCTTCCATAGCCCCAAACCTGCGAATCTGTTAATATTACGATTATGATGTTTCCGATATTGTCTGTTATCTATACTAAAATAATAAAAGTCTGACGTAAAGTCAAAGATAAATGGAAATTTAGCGTTGTAATGGATGATAAATAAAACGGTTTTGTAGGGGCGACCGTCCCCGGTCGCCCGCCAACGCACGGATTGCGGTATACGTTGAATCAAACGCAATATCGCAATTCCGGCACGGGCGACCGGGGACG
>WQRV01000006.1 GCA_009786575.1 Chitinispirillia bacterium
ACGCCCTTCTCTGCCCACTGCTTCCGCGCGGCAGGCACGGATTTCGGGAATCTCTCCCTATGGCCGTCTGGGATCCCGGCCTCGTCGGCGCGGCCAAAACGCCGTGAAAACGCTACCCCTCTATCCTCCACATATGCCCGCGTCTTCTCGGCGCGGGCGCCGGGCTTTGCCGGGTCGTAGGTGACGTAGGGGATGGAGTTGCTTTCGAGTGCGGTCTTCAACTGCTCGTTTGTGTTTTCGGGTACGATAACGCCCTTGATCTCGTCTAAACGCACCGCGCAGCGGGGCTTGGCCTCGAAGTACTCGGTGGGCATGGATTTCAGCTTGAAGAGTAACCTGCCTATGTCCTTTTCGAGTTTGGGCTTGTTTTCTATTTTAGATTCGGCGTACTGCTCAAACTCGGTCAGCCTGCGGATTATCGCCGTCGGTGCCGTGCGCGGGTTTCTCGCGTAAGCCGCCGCCATGTCCGCCACCGCCTCGGAAGCGTCACCCAGCGCGTCAAAGCTACGGAGCCTGCCGCCCTCGTTCATGCGCTCGATCAGCCCAAGCAGGCGGTTCTTATACTCCTCGTTCAGTTTATCGTAGTCAGCCTCGTCCATGTGGCGGAGCCGGTCAGAGCCCTTGCGTATGGCGTCAACGCTCTTGAAGTCCTCGGTGCCCGCAGCCACAACCGTACTCAACCCCGGCACGAAAGAGTTATTTGCCTTTGGCTTCTCCGACCGCATGGCCCGAACAATGTTCTCAAGGGTAACTTCATCGTGCAGCACTTCCCAGTCGCGGCGGTTGCCCATGTTGGTAAAGAAACCTTTGCTGTTCCGCACCCCGCTCTTCTCCACGGCGCCGGCAAATACTTCTTCTAACCACGCGCCGTATTCCCTTGCCAGTTCAGGGTTATCCTCAATCCGCTTGCGCAGCGCCCCCTCAGTCTCGACGGTGTCAATCTCCTGCCCGGCCCCGCCGCGGTTGTAATAAAATACTCCCTCCAGGATGCCGTCCATAAGATTGAAATCAAGCGGCTTCTCGTAGATCGCGGCGCGCCTGTCTTTACCCGCCCCAACAAAATAATCGTGCATAATCTTACGAATCCGCGGCTCAAGCCGGTCTCTACCCTTCGCATCCAATTCGTTCCACGCCCGCGCCGCCTCGGGTATCTCGCTTATGATCCGCTCGTACACCTCGTTATCGTATTTACCATAACGTTTCTCCGTCATAACCTGGTCAACGGACTCGCCGCGTTCAAGAAGGAAAGCGGCCATCATGCCAGGCTCGCGCCTGTAGTGAGACGCAATGCCCTCCTGCCCGCCGCTGTTCAGGGTATTCTGCAGGTTAACGCTGTCAAGTGCTAGGGTACGCCCCAGCTCAGCAAGCCCCTCCGACTGAAGCCGGTTGAGTATGCGCCCGCGCAGCCTCGGTATCATCTGGGGGTTGAGCTTGTGCCCGATCTGCGGAAAGGTCGGCGTCCAGGCGTCGCCGCCGTGAACCCTGTTATCCCGGCTGGCCGCCGGGTCTATGGTCTCCCGCCCGAAAATGACCGTAGTGTCGCCGTAACGGTCGTGCGGCATGTCCTTCTTCATAACGGCTATGGACGGCATGGGGAAGCCGCCGAGCCGGATGGTGCGGAGAAGCTCCGGTTGGGTAAGGTTGTGCAGCGCCACGAGGTTCCGGTCAGCGGGCTGGGGACCGGGGGCGGTGGTCTCCACGTTCTCCCGGCGGGAGAACTGGATCCGGGCGTCGCGGGCTATGCGGGCGGCGCGGTCGGATGGAGAGACTCGGCGGTCTTTGGGGGTAGACTGGACCCGGCGCGGCGGACGCGCGGGTTCGGGTGCGGCGGGGGCGGATTGCGGTTCGCCGGAGGCGAGTTGCTTCTTGAGCGCGGCGAGTTCTCTTTCGAGGTCGGCTATGCGCTGGTCGGCAGAACTTTCGGTGGAGGTTACGTCGCGTCGAAGATGTGCTTGATGTCGCTCGTCCTCCTTTGAATGTACCGATCGATCTCCGCCTCGGTCATCCCCATAGCCCTGCGTGTCTGCCTGAGCCTCTCCTCTGCTCGCTGCAAAGGAGTCAGTTCTGTTTTGTGAGTTTTCGTGGACATTGTTATTTTCTCCCTCTACACCACCACGAGTTCCGGGTATGCGTAGGCCAGATCCTCGGCTGCCTCGCGTTTTATTCTGGCCCATTCCTCCTTCGTGAAGCGCTGGCTGATTATCGCCTCCACTTCGTCCGGCGTTGACCCCTTCGGTATTCCCAGTCTCTTCCAGCGTGTTTCCATGCTCATAAGTCTCCCCTTTCCCTATAGTTTTATTATAGCGTAAATTTTTCTGATTTGCAACACTTTTTTGAATTTTTGACACATCAGCAAGATTTTTCTTTTTTTGGTATTCTGCAATAGCCTCCGCCTTACTCCGCGCTTCTTTGAATGGCGTTGTGCTGTCCCCCTTTATAAGGCCGTATGCTGTATGAAGCGCACCCGTATTCAGGAACCCGTCGTACCCCTCTATTCGTTTGGGGTAGACGATGTTGTTTATTCCCTGAGTTTTTCGTTCTTCGCCCATCCTGCGCTCAATGTCTCGCCGCATAGACCTCACGTCACCAACATCATTATAGCCAACCCACAGCGTCACATATTCATCGCTTCCAAACTTGCCAATAATACCACCGAGTTCATTTGTCGTATTGACGTAAATGTCGCCAATGACGGCGCGCAGCGCAACGTCGGCTTTCCCGTGGTCGTTTTTAAAATGCGCGTTCAGGCCGCCGAGATTGCCAATGTCCATAGCCTCAAGAATAAATGGGGTGTTGCTCGCCTGTAATTCCTCGTAGATATCCTTCAGCATTTGCTGGGGCAGTATCTCGTACCCCTCAAGGCCGCCCAAACCGGCAGACTCCCGTACCGTTTCTTTCTTCTCAGCGATCTTATCCTGCCGCATACTCTCCCGCTGCCCCTCCGGGTATTTCAGCAGGTTCGCCTCTGCGTCCGCACTTAGTTTCGGGGTCATCATCCTTTCGCGCTCCGGCGCAAACCGTGTCACGTGCTGTCGCTGCCGATCAATATGCCTGTCCAAAACGGGACCTATCGGAGTGCGGCTATCTTGCCGTCTATCCACCGTGCGGCGATCCGCTGCGCTATCCTGCCGCCTGTCCCCCCGCCTCACCGAGAACTGCGCCCCCTGCGCGGCGTTTGCGCTCGTTTGCGCCCTTGCCCCGCCGCCGCTCTCCCGGAAGACCGTGCCCACCGCCGCCAGCTTCCCATCGTTTAGCCCGTGCGACCGCTCGACGATTGCCTCGTAGACCGCCTTGCGCATCTTGTCTAAGTTTGTCGCGTATTGGGATGTCGGCCCACCGCCGATGGCGCGGCCCTGCTCCGCCCCCGCAAACTCCCTCGCGGCAGCGTATGCCTTATTGATGATTTGCAATAGCCTGCCAAAAACACTGTTAAAGGCGCTGCGGCGGTTCTCCCCGAGGCTGGCCCACATCTTCTCGTCGGAGATGATATCCCCCCAACGGTCGGAAATGAATTCGTCCATGACCTTGTCGGCGGATATGTCTAAGTTCTCGCGTTTCGCGATGCGCGCCAGTTCCACCAGCCCTTCTCCGGTCATTCCCTCGAGCACCATCTTGGTAAACTGGCGGGTCAGATCCGGGTCAGACTCCCTCATGGAGTGGGAGAGTTCGTGGCCGATCGTCCAGTTGAGGGCCTTTTGCAGGTTGGCGGCATTAATGAAGATTGTGTTTGCAAGGCGTTCGTCGTCTTTCACGAAGACCCCGTTGAAGTCGGTATCAACACCGGCGGCATCTACCTCAACAGGCACCACCTCCAACCCAAACCTCTCCGCTACGTCAGCCAGAAGGTCACGGCGATCCCTCTCTGTGCCGTCCAAGTCCCGCACGGTGTCGCCGTCTACTACCCTTATGGCACCCTCCCGCGCGTTGACGCGGGCCCGGAGAATATCCACTTTCTGCTCCGCGGTGAGGGGGGCCTGTTCCGTTGGCGGCTGGGCCGCCGGTTCACCTGCAGGTTGGGCCGCCGCCGGTCCTTGCGTCTCCTGCGGCCACCCCGGCGTCTCCGCGTCTTCATGCCCCATGGCCTCCCGCAACTCCCGCTTGTACTTCGACTGCCTGTCGAGACGTTCCTGCCGATATTTTTCATGGGCAGCTTCCCTCTCTTCCGCGCGCAGTTCTTGCGGGGTAGCCTCGTTCGGATCGCGCCCAACCCCCAGCCTCTCGCGCAGCGTATTGAATATCTGCGGGCCCTGATGCGCCGCGTCGCCCTCGTCAGCCAGCCCGTCGTACGCAGACTCTATCTTCTGAGAGCCTATCTCATTAGATATGTCCCGCCCGCGCCGTGCCGCCTCCTGCATCTGGCCTTGCATGTCCTTATTTTGCGCGAAGTCGCCCGCGTTATCAACGCCAGTCTCCGGCATTGCCGCGAGGTTCTGCGCGTGCTCCTTCTGCGCCCGCACCTCCCGCCCTGCCTGAGCATACGCCCCGCTACGCATACCAGCTATTCCGCCGCGCACATGGCCCACGCCGGCACCGGCGAGTACAAGGCCGGCCAGACCCGGCCCCGCCTCATCAAATGTAGCCCTTACAATATCCATGAACGGCACATGGTCGAGGTTTATACCCTGCTCTGCAAGGGCCTTCCGCACCGCGGCGTCCTGTATAATTTCCTGGCCTACCTCTTCCGCAATCTCCTGAGGCACCTTCCCGCCGGCACGCAGCCCGGCAGTCACCAACCGTCTTCTGAAAGACCCCATTGCCGGCTGGCTCAATTTTGTGATATGCTTTACCTGAAGCCTCTCTATAAGCGCATAGCCAACTGCGGCCGCCAACAGCCCATCCGCCGCCTCTACGGGGTTCCCGCCATGCATCGCAACATCGCCGGCCATCGCCCCCATAGCCTGTTTGGTCCACATCCCAGAAGATAATAGGCTGCCGATACCGGGAATGGCATCCAGCGCGCCGCCTTTGACCATCAGAGGGAGCATGTTCGCCATTCCGTCCGTCATCTTATCAAACCACCCGGCATTCTCCATACTCTTTGAGTGGTCACCCATCTCGTCGCGAACGCCTCGCTGTATCCTCAGGGCGTGGTCCAGGCGTTCTTTTGCAAACTCATTCTTGCTGTCCATAGCCGTCTCAAGCGCGTCGGCCACGAGAAAGTCTGCGTTACCGCCTATATTGCCCAAGGCTGCCGAGCGGCGCGCGCTTTTCGGCATATCGCGAATCTCGGCAAGATTCATCTGTAATTGGTCCGCGCGGAGGAACAGCGGGTCCGTTTCGTCCGCCTTTCGCGCCCGCGCTATACCCGCCTCTCTCACAGCCGCGCCGCGCTCCTCGCGGGGCGCTATGCTCTCATACGCTATATAAGCCGACAGCGCCTCGCGCTCCGGCTGCTTTAGCCCGCCGACCATATCTGCGGGCGGCTGGAGGAACGGGTTTGCCGAACGCGCTGTTCGCGTTTCATCAAGCCACTCCCGGAAACCGGGTATTCTCTCCGCCGTGCGGCTCCCCTCACTCACCGCCGCAGGGGTAATCCCCTCTCGCAATGCAATGGCACCCTGCTCTATCGCCCCGCCGCGCCGCCGCGCCTCATTGCCGAGGAGGCGGTTAGTCTCGGCTATGACCACACCGTCGATACCACGGCCAAACAAACCTGAGGAACATTTGGACCCGCGCTCCTCGGCATCACTCATTACCAACCGGTCGGCTACCACCGGGGGCATCCGCATCTCGGTAACCACAGTCTCTACATCCGGGGCAGAGGGCGCCTGTGGGCGCAGTGGGTCAATGACCGGTCGAGGCGTAATAGTGGTGGCTGGCGGCGGGGACGGCGTCATTGTGGATGACGCTGGGGCCGAAGGACGCGGAATTTCCGGTGGCAATGGCGCATCTGCATCCGGCGGCGGCGCGTCCATCAGCCCAGCCTGCTGCAGTACACGGCGCTCGCTCTCGCGGGGGTTAAACGCGCGAGGGTTATTCATGCCCTTGCCGGCAGCGAGGCCTGCGCCTAAAGACTGCGGAGGCGGCGCGGCGTCTTCAGCCGGCGGCGTTAACACGATGTATTCCCCAAACCGACGAAGGAAATCATTAAAATTATCTGCCATTTAATACCATCCTATTCTTCTTTAAGTTGGTACGCCCGACCATTGACCGTAACACCATCACGCAATAACTTTGCTATTTGGTTATTGTCGCCCTTGGCCATGCTGCTTATGGTTTTCCGCACATCTTTAGGAAGCGTGTTGAAGTAATCCATTGGATCTACCTTCTGCACTTGCTTAGTGGGAAGCGAATATTTTTTCATGGCTTCATCAAGGTCAAACTCATAATCTTCAACATAGTAAGGGTTATTCTCCAAATGTCTTCGCATGACCCTGTCAGCGTTCTCGTATGCATCTCTGAGATCACTTATTATGCCGGGCAGTTTTGATGCCGCATTGTCCTTATTGATCTCCACCGATGTGCCGTTTGTGCGGGTGACTGTGTAGTTCCCCTTTCCGGTGGTTGCAATAGCAAAAACATCCCTATATGCCTCCCTAAGTTTCTGTCGCCGGGCCTCGGCCCGCTCAAGGGCCTGCAACGTCTGGGCTTCGTTCATTGGTTTATTCCCCGCTGTACCACTCTTCTTTGACGCCTTCTTATCTGCCAGTTTCTCCTGATGGGTGCGGTTCAGCGCGTTTTCGTTCGTCTTATGCTCGCGGTTCAGCTTAGCTTGGTCCGACTGATGATCGCGGTTTAGCTTGGCTTGGCCCGACTGATGGGTGCGGTTTTTGTCGTCCCTGTCCTCTTCTCTCTGCGCCTTTTTCTCCGCGTCTAACTTAGCTATCTCATTGTCAATGAATGCCAGGGCGGGCTCAGCATGCTCCTTGCTAATGGATCCCTCTATAAGCCCGCGGATCACTTTTTCGCGGGTAGCTCCCCAATCAACCCCTGTATTACTCGCAACCGGCGCGCTCTGCGGGGCCTGCGGTTGATTAATGGGTACCGGCGCGGGCGCTGCAGGTTGTTCGGCGGGCACGCTATTAGATGGCATATCGCCGGCTGGGGTTGGGTATTTGAACGAGGGGTCGCTATGCCGCTGCGTAGATTCAACATAGCTTGTTGGCAGCGGCTGTTGTCCGGCGACAGCACTGCCTGTGAATGGCACAGCACGAGGCCCGTCGGCCTGCGGCAAAACGGCATCGTTCGCGGGCGCGGGCTGTTGCCCTGTGGCCGAACGATCGCCCCATAAAGCCTGTGAGGTGGCGGCACGGCTCGCCGCGCCCTGCTTCGCCGCCGCAAGCTGCTTCCGGTACTCCTCAAACTTCGGAAGGATATCTGTCTTCATGCGTTCCGTATATTTAGCGTCGCTCTCGCCAAAGCGCCGCTGTGCCATTGCCCGCGCCGCCTTCAACGCGGCTCCCGGCTCCTCGTTCGCAAAAATCTGGTCCACGTACATCGCACCAAGATATTGCTTTTGTAAATCGTCTGAAAGGCCCTTGCGATCTTCCGACAGCGCCCCGACCTGCCCGGCAATGTCATCACCTGCCCGCCTCTCGGAACCCCGAGCCGCCACCTCGTCCACAACCCCAGCAGCAACATTGCCCAAATCCTTCCCCGCCTGCGCGATATAGGAGTAATCTTTCCGTACCGGCGTGTATCCGTAATAGCTCATATCTTACCTCCCCCCAAACAGCGCGGCGCGCCGCGCGATAAGGTTATCTGTACGCTGGCCGGAAAGCTGCCGGTCTTGCACCGTTGCGTTTCTCCGCGCCATCAGTTTATCGAACATCGCTTCTTTGTCCCGAAACTCACGGTCCTCCACGGCCAGCTTATTGTTGAACCGGTTTTGCGCGAGCTGGTCTTCTCTGGCGACATTCGCCAGTCTCAACTGCTGCGCGTTCTGCTTATCGGCCGCCCGGTTTTGAAAATACCCGCTCAGCAGATTGCCGAGAAGGGACGCCCCGCCTGTTATTAATTCTGTCATGGTTATTTAACCTCCCTTTCCACTACTTTTTTGGTATTGTCGGCGGCGTTGTACTCCATTTCCCTACCGTCCTCGAACAACACTGTGTAGACCTTGGTTTTGTTGGCGCTATTGTTTGCCTTAGCTTCGCTTATATCAACAACCCTGCCAAGCTGCATCTGGCCGTTGACGTTTAGCAATACGAGGTTATGGTCTTTGTGTGCCGCATCCAGCTTCGGATACCCGTAAGTCTTGTTATAGGCTCCTGTCCGCTCCTCAAGCGGATGCTCCTTGACGGCGCCCTTCTCTACTAAATACTGAATAACATCTGCCCGAGAACCTGCATCCGTTATCTCAGATAGGCTGCTCATCAACGACGAAGCCAACCGCCGGGTACCGTCCTCGCCGTACAATATCGAATTGGCGTATTTTTCTACCGAGGTGCTGTGCGCCGCTGTACCTCTTTCGGCGCCGGACGAATTTAAAATCTCAAGGGCTGTAGGGGCCGGAGCGCCGCCGGTCAGATTATCCTGATTCGTATAGTCCAGCCACCAGTCCCAGGCAGCCGTCCCTGCGGCATCCCGCTCTTTCGGCGTTCCTCTCGGCATCGCCTGAATCTCCACCCAGCGGGGGTCGGTCCTCTGGTACTCCGCCATGCGCAGTTCCGATTCAGTTAGTTTCGCCTGCGCCGCGAGCCCTGCGTAAACGTCGTCAGAATACTTATTCCCGTAAGCCGCCTTCAGCGCGCTGGCGATGTCCGCCTCGGACTTATCACGCATCGTACCGGCGAGCGCGTCCATTTTCAGGAACTCGCTCGCCGTCGCATCCTGCACCATGCCCTCAAACGCGGACGTTTCTAATCCGGGGAAAGCCCATTTCATTATCCGAACAGCTTCCGCCGTGCCCCCCGGATCACCCGATGCGAGAAGCGTGCTCGCCAAGTCCAACGACTGGCTGCGCGTTTCTTTATCCTGCGCGAAAGCGTATTCTGCCGCGAACTGGTTGATACCGCGATCCTGCTGTGCCTGAAGCATCGCATTCTGCGCCCACGCCGCGTTTGCGTCTGTACCGCGCATCGCCTGCATGTGCTGCTGATATGCCTGTTGTTCTGCCGCCTGTCTGCGCAGTTCGTTTATGCGGTACGATCCCTCCGCACCGCGCAGATTATTCGGCGCCCAAGCCGTGTTTATCTGATCTAAATACTGGTTGGCTGTATTAGGGTCGTAGCTAACCGAGGGGACGTCTTGCTTGTTAATAAGATCAAGGCCCATCTGCGCGTTCGCATTTAGGTCGAGCGGCGTTACTTCGTCCGTGTCTTGAGTTTGCCACGGGCGGTTTTTAGCCTGCCCCCGCAATTCGTCCAGGCTGACGCCGCCCTGATACCCTTCATTGTACCACTTGCGCTTGGCGGCGCGTTCCGGGTTCAAGATTGTGGGTTCAGGTATTTTGACAACCGATTCTTTAACCTGGCCCGTCGTTCCCTCGTTATTGCTGATGGTATCCATCGCGGGGGTAGCCGAGGTTGGCGGGGCCGGCTGTGCGCCCGTGTCCGTACCGGCAACCGTTTTACTTAAACCTGCCATTCTCGGCGAGTTCAACGGTTGTGTGATATACTGCTGCGCCCTTCGCGCGGCATTAATCGCCGGCTGTACGAATCGAGGCGCGCGGGGCTGCGGTTGCGCCTGCTGTTGTGCTGGCGTCTGCTGCTGTGGCTGAACCGGCTGCTGTATTGGCGGCGGCTGCTCCGGCGCCCCAATAGTATTCCCGCCGGCCTGAAACGACGGCATTCCTCCCATCGCCCTGCGCGGCCCCATAAACCGCCCTACCGCCTCGGGTGCGGCCTGAGGCGCAATGCCGGCGTTCAGGTACAGCGTATTCTCAGGCGTTTGCACGCGCACCTCCCCCTGGTGGAAGACGTGCGGCTGGCCGTCTGTCATGCCGAACCCCGCCGGAGCCGATCTGTCAACCGTGCCATCCGGGTTCGTGCCGGTGTACGAGATTCCCTGCCGTTCAGACAGCGGGCGCTGGGTGTAGCTCGGCATCCCGCGGCGCTGAAGCCGCCGCTCCATCTCCTGCCGCTGCGCCTCGGCTATCCACTTGTGATTACCTATCATCTTTCTCTCCCTCCGTTTGTCCCCCGGCCCTGCGGGCGCCGCGCACTGGCGGGCGCCGTTGAAGCGCCGAGGCGGTTGTATATGTCCCTGATCGCGCTCAATATCCGCTCATTAAACAGCGGGTCTTTCGCGTCCGGTAATTTCGGTATGCCTGTGCGTCCGCTCATGGCAGCCACCCTTCCCCGCCGCGGCTGACCGCGTCTATGTATGCCTGTATCGACTCCGGCGACACCGCCGCCCAAACAACCCGCACGTCAAACATCTCGGAACGGCGGCCGTCCCCTATCCGCATCTCGCCCATCGCGAGCCTGAAGCGCCGCGAGGTCGTGCTCGACTGGTGGCCGTTGATGTACAGCGATACCCTGCCGAAGCCGGTAACTATGGCGATGTGCGCCCACTCTCCGCGCTGCACCGGCGCTTCCAATATCACCGCCCCGCGCGTAAAGCGTACCCTGCCGGAAGGCCGGTCGTATTCCAGCTCAAGGCCGAACCCCCGCGACGGCGGGATAGGGAACCCGCCCGACGCCATAAATAAACGCCCCGATTCGAGAGGGCGCACCCACATAGACAGCGTGAAGTTCAGCGTCAACCGCCACGCGGCGGGAATGCCTGCGTAGTTCTCCGGCCAAAACGCCTCGCCCACGCGGCCAAACGGCCCGTCTGCCTTGTGTATCGGCCCGCCGGTTGCGTCGTTGCCGTCGGCGCGGTTATACGCCGGGTACGGGCGGTTGCGCGATAATAATACAAGCGCCCTCCGCCACTCGCGCTGATACTTGACCGTTGACGCCTCGTTGTTTCCCGGTAACGCCTCACGGTCAGACGTCTGCACCTTCGTTACGACCTGCGAAATTTTATATGCCGACGTTGTAGTTTCAATCCGCTCTTGAATACGCCGTGCATCTATCTTCTGAAGATAAGCGTAATCCCCGTTGCGGTTTATATCCCGCAGCGCCGACGCCTCCGCTACCACCTCACCATCCTCGAATATTTTGAGCGAGGCTTGATGTGCAATCTTGAAACCGTCCATAGTGAAACCGCGTATACCACGGTACGTAGTCATCCAGGGACGCATAGCTATATGCGTCTCTAAGTGACGCTGCCACTTGTACCCATCCGCTATCGCCGGCAACGTAATGGCCGTCGGGATGTCGTACCCTTCCCCGCCGTTTTCCCCTTCTCTGTCTGCCCATACTTCCGCAAGCCCTATTCTGTAAAAGTTCCCGGTCCGCGCGTCTTCGATCAGAATTAGCCGTTGGCCGTCCGGGTCGTAACCCGACGCTACAGACGCCGCGCCGGCATCCGGCCAGAGCCAGCGCTCGCCGCCGTACTCCGTCTGCCCGCCGCCCTGCCCGCCCCGCACCGCAAGACGGAAGCAATAAGACGTCAGCGTCTTTAAATGCTCGTTCTCGGCCCCGCCGTCCTCTATTTCAGCGCGCCACGCGATATACCCGATCTCCTCGCCGTACACCGCCACAGTCTCTCTTGTGGCCCGCATACGGTTCTTATTGCGCGACATTCCAAGGGTATTGTCTACGAGGAGGTTGTCGCTATAGCGGTGCCCGTTAAATATCCGCACCCCCGGCGTCTCGGCCTCCCGCGTAACAAGGATAACCTCCGCGCCGGATATGCGCCGGATGCTGCGGTACTCCTTGCACCCGATGGTATAATCGACGATATTAATACTGGGCAGCATGGGCGGCACGGTGTCGCTTGATGACCCCGCCAGAAACTGCCACGTAGTCTTTGCTCCGAACACCGCCACCACATCAGGAAACACCTCTACGTGTTCTATACCGTCCGCCATCTGCGTATTGGTCTGCAACGGGTTGTGGCTGCCCCAATACTCAGGGCCGTGCATCTCGTCGGCCTGCGTATGGTAAAGTTTACTTTCGCCGGAAACCGCGCAAACCACGAAGCCCGGTATCGCCGCGGCGATATTGCAATCCGGCAACGGCTTGCGGTACATCGTGTTTAGGGTCCACGTGTGCAGGCGCGGGCGCAGCGCCGGGGCCTCGGGGGCGCTATCGCTAATTTCGTCGGGGAGATTGTCGGTAAATGCCGAAGGTATACCAACCATGAAGGCCGCCGCGTACTGCACGGCGCCGCCAATGCCAACTACGCGGCGGCTCAATTTAACCATTAACGCACCGGTGTAAGGCGCACGTGTGATACTCACAACGCTATACGCTTCTCCGTCCGATAAAAACACCGGGCGCCCAAGCAAGTCTTCTGCACGCCCTTCGAATACGCTTGTATTGTGGTCTATCCGCAGCGTATCGCCCGCCTCCGTCACCACGTTGGCGGCTACGACTATCTGCGCCCAGCCGGCGGCTATCGCGCCGTCACCGCTCACGTTGCCCGGATTGTCTATGCTGTCTATTGTTGCGGATTTTCCGTCTGGTGCCACATCCGACAAACCAAACGCCGCCGAGTCGCCAAATTTTAGGTACATCTTCTTGGACCACGGCGGCAATGCGCCCTGCGTGACCGTGAGCGTATTGCCTTCCAACCGCCCCATTATAACAGGTGTCAGGGGGATGTCCGCCACGAGCGCGTACTCGTCGCTCATATTAAACATCTCCGTACCGTCTACTATTCGGGGGTCTGCACGCAAATCAAGCGTGCGGTACACCCCAAGATGCGTTACCGTGCGCGTGTCCACATCTGGCTGAGGCGTTAATACCAACTGTGCGGTACGGTCTTTGCCTATGGGGGAAGAGTTAAAATGGACGCCATAAGCATCCTGCGGCGGCGTCTCGTAATCCACAACGCCCCCGTCAAACCTTGATTTGCCGCGCATACGCAAACCGGTGATCAGATACCGGTACTCGTGCGCTATCTCCGCGCCTTGCGCGGGAGATTGCGGCCGTTGTACCGGCGCGTCGTTGTTCACACGGAACACAACGCCCTCGTCGGCAATCCAGCGAAATATCCCGCCGGTCCTGCGCCACCACACCAAATCATCCCGCCGGTTATAGATAAACCCTCCGGTGCGGTCCTCTATAAACGCGCTGCGGCCGCAGCTGAACGGGCTGTTCGCCATATCGTCCAACGGGTACACCCGCGCCCATTCGGGGATGTTCCACGGAGAAGTGTTCAGCTGCCCGCTCTCTAACCGCACCCATATTTGAAACTCATTATGCCAAACCATTATATCCGGCGCCGTGCGAAGTTTGATGCTGGAAAGCAATGCGGGCCCGTGGGGGTGGCCGCTCTCCGCCTGAACCACAAAGCCCTTCTGCGGGGGGGCGCTCCCGATAATACGGGTGATCACATCCCGGTCGCCGTCCGGCCACTCAACATACCGGATACGCTCAAACAGCGACGGTAGATACGGACCAAACATAATCCTGCGCGGATCCTGTGCGTCTGACGGCATAGGTGGCGGCTTATACACCGTCCCGTCCACAGGGCCGTGCTCGTTCGCCATCGATAGAGCTATTGGCGTCTTCGCCGTACTAAACAGCTTCGACCCCGCGCGCCCCTCAACGTAACCCTTAAAACAGTTGACGTTGAACCCCTGCGCAATCGCGCCCTTGCCATACAGAAGCTCGGCAGGGGCGTCCTCAATAGCCCCGCGCCCGAAAGTATTGAACTCACGGTCGGCAAGGTATTTGCGTTCTTTGGGGTCGGTCGTCTTGCGCACTTTTAAAACCCCCTTCTTACGGGTTCAATATTCTCTGACTGTTCACCCTTATTCATCTGCGCCCAAAACTCCGGCTTCAGTTCCTTCTCTATCACCCGCCGCGCCTCGACCGCGTTGCCGTTCTGTACCCCGTCAATCAGCATCGCTGTGGCGGGCAGCAGGTACGCCCCGTCAAGCGGCTGCGGAATAACGTGCGCCACGCGCGTCGATGTCAGGGGTTTGGGCCGCACGTAAGCCCGCAAGACGAACGCCAGCCCTTTCGGATCCTCCGAGAAGATCACCTTCGCGGGGTTATCGTGCGATACATAATCCTGCGTCCGAAGCAGTTTAACCGCCCAGTAGTCAACGCCGCCGATCGTTATGGGGGCACCGCGAAGTCCGTGATGCCCTCGGAGAACCGGGAGCATAACGCCGCTCACCCGCCAGATGTTATCCGGCAGAGAATAGAGTTTCTTGCCGGCCTCGGTCTCAAGGGTCAGCATATCGCCGTTCTCGTCAAACGCGAGGGTCTGATGGCTCTCGCAAGCCATCAGAAGATCCTGCGCCTGACTCAGGTACGGCAGCACGCCCTGCGGCCCGTCCGTGGACCACCCCGTGAACCGCGCGGTCAGTTCGTCAACCAATTCTTCGGTCGTCATGGTTACTTCGCCTCGCTCACAACCATCGGGTTAGACGGGCCCTTGCGAGGGGGCTTGCTGCCCGGACCGGGGGGCGGAGTCTTCACCGGATACTGCGGAGGGGCAGAGACCGGTGCGGGAGGCTGAACCGGCGGCGGCGTACTGTTCCTGTTCGCCATCTCCTGCAGTTTTGCCGCTTTATCGCCCATAGCTTTCCTAAGTTCGGCAAGCTCAGCCGCCTGCGCCGCGCTCTTCGCGCGCTCCGCTTGAAGTTCAGCGAGTATCTCTGCAGTGGGATTAACGGTGTTCTCGTTGGCCGGAGGAGGAGATGCGGGCCCGTTCGGCATCCCCGGCGCAGGCTCCCCTGCCATAACCTGCGCGCCCTGCGCCTTATCAGCAAACTCGAACCCTTTATTGTTATAGTGGCCGCGCAGCAAGCGGCGGTTATGGGCACAGTCAAGCACCTGACAGTACGACCCGCCGCGGTCGTCGTCCCATGTGAAATTGAGCGGGCCGCCATCCACATAGAAGTCAAACTTCTCAGTGTTTGTTATGCTGTCAATTGTTCGGCTGGCCCGCAGGACATGCGCCCCTTGCACGCGGTTGAACGCATCGTTGAGCAACATTATTTCAATAAACACATACCCCACCATCTTTGCGCGAGCCACTATCTTCTTCATGGTAAGACCGGATACTTTCATTCTACATCTCCTTTTTAATATTTATGTGATTGATGGCCGCTCTGTACAGTCAGAGCGGCCCTTTAATACTAAACACCCAACGCCCCTAACGGCTATGCCGGGACAGTGCTGGGCAACCCGCAGATCGCCAGCACGCTCGAGAACTGCTCGAAAGCGGTCCCGGATTTACCGTTAGCCTCCTCCTGATTCGCCAAGTTGTACCTGTAGATCGGGATACCGATACCGCGAACCTGGGCGATGCCGGCGCCAACGCGTTTGCCGTAGTCTTCCTGGTCCTTGATCGGCATCCACTTCTGGGGCTCCCACTTGTACAGGGCGGCTCTGCCGTGCAGAATTGCAAGATCAAGCGCGCCCTCGGAACCATCCCTGTCGCGGTTGTCCGTATCGCCGTGCATCACGTACTTTGCGACAAGCAGATCAGGTGCCCCTGTCTCGGTTGCAATGCCGAGTTTGAGCGTCGGCATCATCATGTCCTGAACGATGAGCAGACAACGGTACGAACCGATAACGCCCGGCCAGCCCATTTTTTCGCTTTCCGGCATTGCCCCCCCGTCAACCCACCTGCTGCCGAGGTTGTGCTTGGACCACGCGGGGTTGCTGATGTACGCGGCCTGCAGGTCCGACACGGTGAGAACCCAGCCTTTCCCCCCTTTTACGGGGAGGGACAGCTGAGTAATGCGCTTCTTAGTCGCGAAGTTAATCAGCTCGTCCATCGCCACGCTGTCGAGGATGCGGCCATAAACGCCGTTGGCCTGGCCCAACCCCTTTATGGCGGTGGTGATGTTCTGTGTGTGGGTAGCGACATTAGGATCGTATAGAGGCTGCGATTTGGCGTTGCCTTTAATCCCCGCTACGAACACATTGGAGTTCCACCTCGGCTGACAGATATCCGATGTGTCCGTGGCACTGTCGTCATTGTGCGGATCAGACAGTACGTGGTCGTAGGTCTCCACAAGGGCACGGCGGCAGCCAAGCCCAAAGTCGTCCTTGGCCCACTGGGCAAGGCCGTCCTTGTGTTTTTCGACGAGGTCGAGATAACCCATCTCAATCTCCTCCTTGCCGTAGCCGGGGTTCACGATAACCTTGCGGTTATTGTTGCAGTGCACTTCGGCGGCCTTCGTCTCGAACGTCTCCTCGCGCCCAATCGCCCGGTCGCTGCCGAGCACGCCGGGCTCGCGCAGCGGGTACACCATCGTAATGCGTCCGGTGGTGGCGGAAGATGATTCTTTGTCAACCTCCGCAATGTCGAGGAAGACGGCGTCCGGCAACATCTTTTTTTCGGTGGTATGGATACCCACCGACGTCGTGTAAATAGAGTCATCAAGCGCGGTCTTCGCCTGAAGCTCCTTGGCCATGAATACCTTCCGCGACTGTTCCGGCAGCCGCGCAGGGGCATTTATCCCCTGAGAGTTGGTTGAATTATTTGTAGCCATAAATAAAAATCCCTCCTTAATTAAGTGACTGTTATCGGCCCATAGCCAACCTCGGCACGGGCCCTGTTCATCTCCTCCAGCATGGACGGACTGCCCATTCTGGCATTACGTATCGCCTCCTCTGGGTTGATCCTCTCAATAACGCCCTGCGCCCATTCAACGCCGTGCGCGCCCGACGACCCCATAGTAGACGGATTGTTTAACTCTGTAACCGACGGATCGCGCTTCGTCATCGCGGCCGCGTAAGACTGCGCGCCGCGCTGGAAGTCCTGATTCGCTTTATCCTTATAAAAACCGGTGGCAAGACGGTGCTGTTGTATCGCCGTCTTGAGGTCCGGCAGCATGGCAGGTACCAGCTGTCCGCTCGCCTGGTCATACCGCTTATGCTGCTCATGTCTGCCCGTGTTGGGGTCGATATAATAGCCGTCGCGGTAGTCCAGCATATCCTGGAGCTGCAGATACCTCTGTACGTCCTGAGAGGGCACGGGGGGCACCCCGCGCTCCCTGCACTTCGCCATCAAGTCGGGGGAGCGCCGTTCGAGCTCGCGGAGCGCGATATTTACCTCGTCCGCGTTTTTGGCGGGGCGGCTATAAAACAGCATCGCCACGTCGTCGCCCCACCTCTCGTACTCCTGTCTTACGTCAGCCGACGGCTTCGACATCTTGAACTCCGCAAACTCCGGGTCGTTGCCAATGGCGTCCATCTCGGCGCGCTCCTTGACGAGCGCCTGCTGAAGGCGCTGCGTTTCGGCGGCTTCCTCCTGCTGCCTGCGCTGCGCGTCCATCTGTGCATGGTACGCGTCCACCCCGCCCTTGGTTTGTGACACAAGGTCAATGAGTTGGATGTTCGCCTCCGCCTGCTCCTCCATAAGTTCGGCCAGTTTATCGTGCCAGGCCTCGCGCGCATCGACGTCATAGGGGCCTTCGGGTTTGTTGGCCCTGTGGTCCGCAATCTTAGTCTTGGCGTTCGCCAGCGCCTGACGCGCAGACTCGACGGTGATAGTGCTGTTGTTGGCGGCAGGGGGAGGCGCGGAAGCCTGCGGGACCGGTGTCTGCCGGGCGGGCGGTTGTGCCGCCTGCGCGCGCAGCGCGTCTAATTCCTCGCGAAGTTTCCTCTCCTTCTCCTTTTGGAGTTCGATATAGCGCTCCTTTTCGGCAGCACCCTTGAGCAGCTCCTCGGCGTTCTTGTAGGAAAGGCCGAGTTCGCGCATTTTTTCAGGGGTAAGCTCAAAAGGGGCCGCCGTCGGTGCGGGCTCGGTCGCAGGTTCGGCCGCCGGCTGCTGTTCCGCGGCAACGGGCTCTTGTGGGAGCTCCGCCTCCTGCGGGTCAGCCGTACCGCCCTGCACCTCTTCCTTCGCGCCGATAGTGGCGTTACGTATCCGCTCAAGCTGGTCCTCTGAGGCGGGGTCTCTCGTGTCCACTGCGGCGACCGCGGCGTCCCACGCCTCCTGGCTCTCGAACACCAAATTCTCCTGCTGCACTTCTGTACCCATACTGCACTCCTTGTTTCTATGCCATCCCCGGCTGTGTGTGCATCATCCCACCCCCGCCACCCGGCGATTGTATGAGGTCGGATATCTGCGCCGCTTCAGGCGTGTTTACATGGTTTACTCTCGGATCGCCCGCATACTGCTCTTCCTCCGGCGGCGGGAACTGCACCGGATACGCGCCCTGATCAACCCCCTGCGCGCCGCCTATCATCGGCTGCTGCTGGGCCATCGCCTGCTGCTGCCACATCTGATCAAGCGACATCTGTATCTGCTGGCCTTGCAGCGTATCGCTCTGCAGGGCCACCTGCAAAGCGGAGATGTTCTTCATCTGCATCATCCGCCCGGTGATAATCGCGCGCTCGCACGCCGACTTAATATTGTCCTGCTGGTCAGCCTGTATCGGGAGCGTATTCATTAGTGTCGTCTGCATGATTGCGTGCAGTTCCGGCGATACGGACGGATCGAGGTTGCGCAGCATCTCGCCGGCAAAACCCTGCTGGCGTGCCGTGAACGTCGGAGATTTCGCGTTCTCGGTTACTACCACCCTGCAGCGCGGAAGGTCCTCAACGGAATTATGCACTACCCCGCCCTCGCCAGGCTGATTGAGGGTGAGACGCCGCCCGCCCTTGAGTTCAACCGTATGGGGAGCGCCGCTGTTGTTAATCTGCCACTGGTAGAAGAAACCCTCGCCGATGTTGTTAATAAACTGACGCATCCGGCGATTAAAGCCGGTGTTGGTAATAAGGTTGAGCTGGAACTTACGCTCAAATAAAATACCGCTGTCCCCGCTCTCCGTGATAGAGCTCAGCGCGTCCGACGCGCGAGACAGCAACGGCAAAAAATCCTTCAGCATGCGCGCGCTCTGATTAAACGCCGCATCCGGGTACTGATTGTTGGCTAAGTGCATATAAGGCCGCTGCGAGTGCGACAGGGGGACAAAGAACGGATGCCCCGGCCTGTTTTTGTTTTTCGCGAACTCTTCTTTGGATCCGGCTTTAAGGAAGAGTTCGTCATCATAAAACGTCGCCCCGCCGCCCGCCGAGGCGATCATCTCGGTAATGAGGGACTCGCGCTTATTAATCGTCTGCTGCAGGTCAATCAAATCCTCCACGATTCCCATATCCTGACCACCCTGGCGCTTCGCCGTAAGGTGGTAAAACGGCAGCCCGTTAACCTGCACATCGCTCTTGCCATGCTCCACGAGCGACATCTGGAGAGACTCGCAGACCGTGGTAACATAGTGCATCCTGTCCTCGTAGGGCGACTCTTCTATGCTGAAGGGGTCTATATTATTAAGCTCGGCAAAGTAACTGCAATACGCTTCGTCCCGGTTGATGGGGAATACCACCCACTGCTGGGCATCCCTGCGGCGGCCAATGAGGCGGTTGCCCTTAATGCGTTTAAGGTAGTGCTTCTCAACGATCTTGTACTCATCCCCCACTATATTATCAAGGTGCTGCTTGGACTGCCGGCCGCCGCTGGGAAATTCAAGGGGGTTGGCCTTCATCTCCCTGATCCGCCGCTCTATCTCGTCGCTCTTGAAGCTGTACTCGTCTTTGAGCTGCTCGGGCGTCAGGTAGCGGAACCTGTACAGGAGTTCGCAATCGCGGTCGTTATTGGTCGTCCAGCGAGGATCAAACACCACGCGCCCGGGCTCCTCGCGGCTCAGGCGGATGCGCTTGGAACCATACCAGTTATTAACATGCAGATACGCGCAGCCCGAATGGATAATCGCGTCAAGGAACACGTCGTTGATGGTAGAGTCGTAGTCGAACAGCTCCTTGTCAGAGTAATACGCCTCGGCAATAGCTTCCGTAACATGCGAACCCTCGCCCTGCACCGGCGCCCACGACAGGTCGGGTATGTCAGAGACAAGCGACCCGACCAGCGCATCTATTTTGGGGCCAATAACATTAAACTGTGTCGCGGGGCGGCCCTGCTCAAACAGCACCTTCAGGTCCTCGGCGTCCCACTGCCCGCTGTTCGCGCCAAAATACATCGAGCGGGCTTTGTTGCAGCGGCTGCGGTCATTCGAGCGCGCGGATACGGCGCGGCCCGCCTCGTTGATCACGTTGCGCGCCAACTCGTAATCGCTCGACATCCGCTCCTTGTAGCTGCCGGGGGTGGTAATCATCTATGCCCCCCTCACCAATTCCGTCAAAAGTTTAACAGCCGCGTTGGCCTTGCAGTCATCGCAGTCTTTGGTCTGTGCCGGTGTGTACCCCGGCGTACCCTGATCTACAATTTCCAGCTCGAAGTCCTCGCCGCGCATATGCGACACGAATGTCTCAACGGTGACCATGCTGTTGATTACCGCCCACTTGTTTTTGATGATCCCGTGCCCCGTCCCCAGCAGTATGCACCCCTCGATGTCGTCGATGGTGTTCCCTCTGTGGATCAGTATGCCCGTCCGGCCCGGCACGTCCTGCACGTAGTAGGCCTGCTTGCCGTTAGACGGCCGCGTCTGCAGCTTGCAGATGTACCTGCCCGCCGGGATACAGCTGACGGACCGCTGATTATCCTTCCACGGTTCTTCGAGCGTGTCGGCCCAAAAAGCCCCGTTGATCATCAACGTGCCGAACGTGCCGTAGGCCGTGCCGATCTTTCTTACCAGCGTTACTGTTTTCATCCCCCGCCTCCTCATGGTTAGGTTGTCCAATACCATTTTTCAACCGGCAGCCCGCTAAGCTTCGCCATGTCGGCTAAGCTGTCGAGCTTGTACTCCTTTTCGATCCTCGCATCGAAGTAATGCACTTCGGTTTCGTTGTCCGCCGACATCCCCACCGCCATCGCCGCGTCGATTTGCTCCTGGTACGACGATTTCCGCGCGGCGCCGCCCTGCATGGGCGACAGATACTCTTTGACTTCGGTCCACCAGTTCCCGCGGGACAGCCGTTTGAACTCCCGTTCGATGTCGGCCTGTTTGTGCGTGAGCAACCCAGTGCCAAACATATACACCATCAGCGGGCTGTTATCCCACCCGCGTTTGCTTACCTCGGCGAAGGCCGGCATTACGGGGAAATTATTGTACCCCACCCCGCCGTCTGTCAGCACTTGTAACATCTCCCCTACCGTTACCGCCGTGAAGTACATCGGGGCGCAGAAGGACGGGCGTATGAACTCGGCGAGCAGCATGCCGGGGTTGACGCCCTTGCCGTCGGAGTTGCGGTAAATCGTCTTGTCGCGCACCATGTCGTAGGTGGATATCACCAGCGGCACGTGCAGATCCTTGACCCGCGCCCCGCGGAAGACATCACGGTTGAGGTAGTCACAAGTGTTATCCGCGCTGTAGTACGGCGGGAACCATGCCTTTTTACCGAAAATCACCTTGGCGGACCCGGTGAAGACCCGCTCGCAGTCATCCGCGCTATTACCAAGCGCAAGGTACGCCCCGAGTATGGACCCGACAGACGTCCCGACGATAAGGTCGGGGGCTGTCAGATCGTCCGCGTTGGCCTGCATCGCTTTCGCCGAGATGATCCCGCCGATCCCGCCGCCGGAGAGTATTATCACTTTTTTCATTATTATCCGCGCCCCCGGCCTGCGTAGAAGTCCCGCATATCTTTCACCATGGTGTTCGTTTGCACGACAACAACCTCAATGCTATGCACCTTCTCCTGCATCCGGTCGAAGTGGTCCCGGTCAACCTGCTTCTTCTCGATCTCTCCGAGGCGCGTAAATATCTCGGTGTCCCGCCTCTCGTGATCTCTGAGGTGTTCGTCAAGGGATTTGCCGACACCCTTTGCCTCCTTCAGCGCGGAAGCTATATTGTTGTTGATTTCGACCACCTCGGCGTTCCGCGACTCCACCCGCGCCGCCGTCTCCAAGCGCGTCTTGCGCGATACCAGCACAAGGTACGTTATCGCCACTATCGCCAGCACCGACGCTATTATCGCCAGCGCCGCCAGTTCGATGATCGTATCAACCCCTTTCGCGGCCGCTGCCGCCGCGTTCAGTTCGTCTACCATGTTATCCCCCCTACACCTTTCATTATTTGTATCAGTATTAATAATTAGTTACAACTCCTACACAATATGCGCCGGCATGTCTACGCCGGCGGTGAAGCCCCGCCGTCCCTGAGGTTGCGGCGGGTAGCTCCGCTGGTAACATTGGGTAGCGCGGTGAGCCATGCCGCGCGGTTGGCGCCGTAGAGCGGGACGCCTTGTAATGCGGCAGGTGTATCTTGCGGTACGGTTAATACGCCGCCCCGATTTTGTGGGGCCGCGGCGGTACTGTTGATAACAATGCCGGCAACGAAAGATTCGCAGCCGAACATGAACCCCGTCTCGGCGGTGGCGGACGTGGTTATCTGCGCGGTTAGCGTTGACGGTAGCGTAATGCGTGTGTTGTACGATTTGCAGTTGCGCAAGAAGCCGTTGCCGCCGGGGTAGCCGTTGACACCGTTGACACCGTTGCCGCCAGTGCCACCCCCACCGGCAGCACCACCCAAACTGATTAAGTTAGCTAAATTGAGCGGCTTATTAAATGATGTGCATCCACTTAGAAAATTGTTGCCGCCACCGCTGCCGCCGTCGCTGCCGCTGCCGCCGCCGCCGCCGACTACCCCGGCGGTGGCGCCCCTGCCGCCCGCGCCGCCTGCACCGCCCAAACTGGTGAATTTAGATAAATTGAGCGGCTTATTAAATGATGTGCATCCACTTAGAAAATTGTTGCCGCCTCCGCCGCCGCCGGGGCCGCCGGTGCCGGTGCCGACGCCACCGGCGCTGCCTTGGCCGCCATGTCCGCCTGCGCCGCCGTTGCCACCCAAACTAGTTAAGTTAGCTAAATTGAGCGACTGATTAAATGATGTGCATCCACTTAGAAAATTGTTGCCGCCTCCA
This sequence comes from Chitinispirillia bacterium, assembly GCA_009786575.1. Classification (GTDB taxonomy): domain Bacteria; phylum Fibrobacterota; class Chitinivibrionia; order Chitinivibrionales; family Chitinispirillaceae; genus GUT77. The sequence continues at coordinate 22,788 of WQRV01000006.1, forward strand.
CCTCCGCCGGGGCCGCCGATGCTCACGAAGCCACCACCCGCGACGCCCCCACCGCCTGCACCTCCCAAACTGGTGAGTTTAGCTAAATCGAGCGGATAGTTAAATGATGTGCATCCACTTAAAAAATCGCTGCCGCCACCGCTGCCGCCGGTGCCGCCGACGCCACCGGTGCTGCCACAACCACCACCGTTGCCGCCTGCACCGCCCAAACTAGTTAAGTTAGCTAAATTGAGCGACTGATTAAATGATGTGCATCCACTTAGAAAATTGTTGCCGCCTCCGCCGCCGCCGGGGCCGCCGTCAGCGGCACTGGTGCCAGTGCCACCCCCACCGCCTGCACCGCCCAAACTGATTAAGTTAGCTAAATTGAGCGGCTGATTAAATGATGTGCATCCACTTAGAAAATTGTTGCCGCCACCGCTGCCGCCGGGGCCGCTGCCGCCCCAGCTCCCGGTGCCGTAGCCTCCTGTGCCGCCCAAACTAGTTAAGTTAGATAAATTGAGCGGCTGATTAAATGATGTGCATCCGCTTAAAAAATCGCTGCCGCCACCGCTGCCGCCGCCACCGCCGCCGCCGGGGGCGTTGGTGCCGTCCGCGCTAAACAACGTGCTCGACACCCCGGCCCCGAACTCCACCCCCAGCCACCTATTGGCGGCTACATTTGTACCGTTTAGGCGGACCGTCCTCGTTGCGGATGTGCCGCATAAATTATCTAACGCCGTAAGCGTGCCCTGCATCACGGCATTGGTAGTAGGATGCAAATACGTAACACGTATAACGCTCCCCGTAAGGGCCGCGGTGTACGGTATACAATGTCCAAAGCCCCGCACCCCCGAGCGCGTAACAAGATATACCGCGGTGTCTCCGTTTTTGTTATCCCATGCAGCGTCAAGTTTCACCGATGTATCGCTCCACGATACTACTCCGGCCTCCACATAATCATTAAGTAATCTGTCGAACACAAACGCGGTGCCCGCGGCATTGCCAAAGCGTTCGCCTGATATCGTACGGGTAGCTACCGTATAGCCAGTAATCCACGGCCCATCTGCCATAGGCTCCCCGCCGCCGGGTGGAGGGGGCGGGGAATACTCCTCCCCAGCAAAAAACACGCGCACCCGCTTACCGCCGTAGTACGGGATCACTTCTTTTCCTGCGAGGTATAATTTTTTCTTTCCCATGGTCGTCTCCTTATGCCAATACATTAGCGAGGATAAGGGTGGATGGGTTACTGACCGACGCCGATGCCGCCGCAGCATCGTCGGCAAACGTCGCCGATGTCGCGGGGATAAACTCCGCTGCCGCCTTCCCCCCGAGCTTCGCGCTGTCGGCGGCTTGGGCGGTGATGCCGAGCTTGCCGGCGAGGGCTTCGGTGATGCCGTCTATCGCAAGCAGGTTAAGCGCTATCTGATTAACGAGGTTTGCGGTAATGCCGCTGTTTACCGCCGCCAGCTGGTCGGATGTCAGCGTAGAGTTATTGATGGGAAAATCGGGTATCCACTGCAAACCATCGTGCCGCGCACGCCACGGCTGGTCTATGCTGCCGAGTGCGGGGTCTTGGTTGATCATCGAGGCGTAGTCGTTCTTGGTGGGGGTATAGTCCTCACCGCGGTGATACCACGGCCCCGCCCGGAGTTCGTCCAAGCTATTCCACGGCCTGCTGCCGGCCGCGTCCGGCGTTACGGCGTTGGCGGCTAAATTTTCAACAGAGGAGTTTACAAAATCTCTATCGGCGAGCTGGTTGTCGGCGTTGGCCTGTTTAGGTATCTTCGCGTTAATGCCTTCTATCAGATACTCTACCAAAGCGACAGCAAGCCCCCGCGCTGCGGCCTCGGCGGCATCCGCCTGTTCGCGGGCGGCAGTCTCCTTAAGCAGTGCATCCCAAATCGCCCCGTCGTCTTCCTGTAATATCAGCCAATCGGGGAATTCTTCAGACACGGTCTCCGCGTCGAGCTCCTGATCAATCGCCCGCGCGGGGATGTAATCCCCTGCCTCGAAGTCTCCGAGGGCCATAGCCGCGCCGTCCGGCGTACCTCTGGCAAACCCCGCGTGTCCGCTCTCGTCGTACCCAAGGCGTTCCAGTTTGCTGTGGTTCTTGATCCCGCCGTTTTCAATGGCCCATTTTTTATTGACGACATCGTTATCTGCCTCGGGATCTGCGGCTTTCATACGCCCATGGCCGTCCCGCGCGGCGATGCTGCCGGGTTTGGCCTCGGCAGCTATGACGTCGGTAGTGCCCTGCTCGCCGTCTGCGGATACGGTGTAAGCGCGCAACGCCCCCTCGGTGGTGACTTTGTCGACTTTCTCCTCGAGCATACCTTTAAGATCGGGCAGGCCGCTAACGTCAATCCCGCTGCCGTCCTCGCGCGCAACTACCACAAGGCCTCCGTCTTCCTGACGGAAACTCTGTGTCGCTTCATCGTATTTTAAGAATATCTTGCTACTCAGTCACCGCCTTTCTTATAGCAGGGGAGGGTGCTGCCCCCTCAGCGGCAAGGTGAAGCATCCCTGCCTGCGAACTGTCGCTCCCTGCGATATGTTTCAAAACTGACCACTCTGTGCAGCGCCACGCCGCGCAAAAATTACACTACGTGCGTCCCTTCCACCCCGCGAGCCTCCCGGCCCATCGTCCGCTTCCGCAGCCACATCAAGCCCTCCTCGAACTTCGTAATGGCGACCGCATTCTCCCGGCATTTGAAGCTGCTGTCCTGGAAGCCCTCAAGCCGCCTGATCACCATAGCGATCAGGTCCTCGTTACAGACGCCATTGACGCCGACCTCATTGATCGGCCCCTCTTGGAAGTCAACCTCGCACAGGACATCGCCGTCCTTTACCCGCTTAACCTTGAAGTGGTGCGGGGCATTGTACGAGTAATTATCCTCGTGTTCTACCTGCGTGTACTTCTGTGTTATTAATGCGCTCTTCAATTCCATTACATACCCCCAAAAGGTTAAAGTTTAGATACTACGCCCTCTCGCACTTCTCCGGCCCGGGACACCTCGACATCACACAATCCCCGCGCCGGCAATCAGGCTGGGGGAATATCTTGCCGAAGTTCTCACGGAAGTTATGCATCCCCTCCCGAACATCCCGCCCCCTCCACTCCACACCGTACGCAGACGGCACATTTACTCCGTTAGGTTTTGACATTATGACGCCATCCACCCGCCTGCGGACTTTTCCGGCTGCCGCGCCGCCGCATAATCGGCCCGCTTCCGCTCGCGAAGTACCACGATCTGCTGACGGAGCTCCGACGCGATCAGGCACAGTGCCTCGCCGTACCCGCACCCGCGCTCAGGACGCTTGCCGCCCTCCTCATAGCACCACCCCGCGACCGCCACCCCCAGTTCCGCGGCGCCGTGCAGTACGTCAACGTGCACGTCCTGGAACATCTGGCCCATAAACGCTATAGCGCCCGGCTCGTCGTGCTTCATAGCGCGGGACAGCCGCACCGGCACCTGCAAGGCGCCAAGCTCGTTATTTATAAGCTGGGCAATACCGCGCTGGCCTGGGGTTCCAAACATATCCTCATTGCCGAGCAGCTTGGTTCCATGCACAACGCGTAGCGCCGAGCGCATGGTCATGTAAGACGCAATCTGTACCGCGTTGATGTCGGGCCACCGCTTGGCCTCGTACACGCAGAGGTAGCTCTCTATGGGGTCGTACGCAGCAGCCGCGTAAACCGCCGTACCGTCCGGCGCGCAGACCACCGCCCCAACGTGCAGATTTTTGAACATTACCGCGCGGTTCGTCAGATCAACGCGGGGGCCTGGCTCGCGGATATAGTCCGCAGACCACTCCGGCCATACCCTCTTGAGAACCGTCAGCATCTTGTGTGCCCCGTCCACGCTGTCTATCTGGTCACGCTTCTTCATGGGGAAGCTCCCGGCCTCGGCAAGGAAAGGCTTGTTCCACTCCCCTTCCACGATATACACCCGCCCAAACTCCGCGGCGGCGGCAAGGGGCTTCGCGCGCTCAACCTTATCGCCAGACACCGGGTCAGGCTTGCAGGTAAACCCCGCCAGCATGCCTATCATGTGATGGGAGTTAAGTTTACCCGCAGACGCCTTCTCCTCCTCCCACGCCACCATAACGGGCCGGCCGTCCCGCTCCGCCACCGCCCGCACACGCTTCAACGTCTCCCCGGGCGTAGCGCGGAAGCGCACGATGTCCATGATATAGGTATTCCCGGCATGAGTACCAAGCAAGGCCCCAGACGTCCAGTCAGGATCGTTATTGTCCCTGACCTCCGTCGCCGCAAAGTCCCAATACCGGCACATCTTAATCCCCTGTGGCAGCTGCGACGCCTGAATCTTAATGAACCACGACGGGTCAAACATCCCGCCCGTGTAGCTGATCCGCCAGTTGCCCTTGAGCAGCCGCTCGCGGGTTACGAGGTCTTGGGCGTACAGGTTGCGCTTATAATTAGGGTCCCGGGCAAGCAGGGCCGGGTTGTCGTCTACGGAGGCCGATATGAACGTGAAACTAAACGGCTTTACTCCGTCTGGGCCACGCCACTTCCTGTCCACCCAAACTACCTTATTATCCTCTATGGTGAAGAACTTTATGACACCCGAATGCTTGGGGATGGGATAGCCGCCCTCGTCTATGTACCACTCAATGAACTCCACCACCCAGCTGTCGGCGTCCGGGTTGCACGTGGCAACCATCCGGCAGCGGCGGTCAAACCCCGGCGGTGGGCGCAGTCTGGATATCATGTACAGAAACTGGCTGCGCTCGAACGTCGGCAGCTCGTCGAACCCTATGAAAGAATACTGCGCCCCCTGGTGCCTGAAGCGGTCGTTCTCGTGCTGCATGTGCGAGAACTCAACCCGCGCCCCGGACGGGAACACGTACTTGCTCTCGTTTTTCCCCACGCCCCCCATAGCAGGGTAAATCTCACCGGCGGTGTCCCAGAGGCCGCCGCCCGCGACAATCTCAGGGTGCGTCCGGCGAAATATTATGGCTCGGTGCTTAGGGTGGTCATAGTACCGGCCCCCAAGCAGCACCGTGGCAAAAGACTTGCCGCCGCCGGCCTGGCCGCCGTAAATAATTATATCCGCCTTGGAACTGCAAAAATCCCACTGCGGGCCCTCCTGCGGGCTAATCCTCGGGCGGGCGTCAGTCTGGGTCGCCGTAGCCATAAGCACCGCCAATATGATTAATACCCATATACGCGCCATTCAATTGTCCCCCTCGTCCACGTCCACGGGATTATATGAATCGTTATCCGGCAGGATAATTAACGGTGGCAGCGGCTGCCCCCCGCTCGTATGGTCAACACTAACGGACTCCTTAAATAGCCCGTACCGCTTCCCAAGCAGCTCCTGCGCCTTGGTCATCTCAACCTGATCCGGCAGTTTCTTGACAGTCTTTTCCTCAGATCGCCCTTCGCCCTGCCCAAGAACGACAACCACCTCCGACTCGCTGAGCCCGCGGGCGGTGGACGTCAGCATCTCCAGCACCTCGTTCGCGTCGGCAATACGCTCAGACCGGAGCGCGGCCAGGACCTCTTGTATATACGCGGAGACTTTGGGATTTTTAAGAAGCTTCGAGGCAGACGCGGCCGCGCCATAGTACGACACCGCCCCCGGGTGCGAAGCCTGATACGCGCGGGTAGCATTAAGGTCCTTGAGGTACTCCTCACAGAACGCCTTATGCTTCTCGCACATCGCATCATCCGCAGACCTCACCGGGGGCTTCCTTGGTGTCGGGGTTGCAGACGTCTTTTTCGCAGGTTTTTGAGCCTTGGCCGCCATACGCGCCTCCTACCCATAATAAACCATAACGCCGCAAAAAAGTCAAACGGTAAATTTTAAGGGGGTAGGTTGTCAAGCAAAATTTGCAAAGTGGGTACAATCGGGGATAATTGGGGATAATTTGAAAGGTAGGGGGTAAGGGTACACCATCCGTACAGTTTGTCAAGTGGGGGGGGGGATTTGGAGCCACGCAGGGTAAATAGTTACTTAAAACACATCTGCCCTATCTCATATATTATGTTCGCAAATCGAGCGGTTGATTTAGGATACTGCTTATAACGATCACTATTTTTCATCATATGCGTCAGGGCCAACAGAAACATACCCTTGTTCGGCTCAAATATGGCTTCGTTTAGGGGCCTCTTCAGTTGTTCTTGTAATACCATGCACATTATGTCGAAACAGTAATGCTCATTAATCTTCTGTGCATTTTGTGACAACCTTTGGTCTGATTTGGATACATAAAAATCGAACAAGGGATTTTCTAAATGCAGTTGAATATAAAGTGCGAGCTTCACATACCCAGCATATGCTTGGTGAACGCGCGAAGCCTCCCATGCCCATTTCATCCTGGAAGGGAAACTCTGGGTCACCCGCCCTATCGCCTCTTTCTTGATAAAGACAAGGTCTTTGCCTGCTTCTTCAACATATATGGGCGCAACATTCTCGGTAAGATACTTGGGCCAAAGTTGTAAATCAAAGCTGAACGGCATTTTAACGCCAGGCAGTTCCTTTCTCTTTTATCTCCCTAAGCCTCGCATTGACCACAGCTGCAACGCTCGCCTCCGTGGATGGTTCACAAATAGCTTCGATTGGTGGGGCTGGCCAAATATCAAGTCGCTCGTCGGTCAGCAATGCGCCAGGATTCTTCCGGAGAACCTCCAACGGATCAGGGCGGCCGGCATTTTTCTCGACTGGCCGTTTCTCCGACATTTTCAGCAGGGCGCTATTGCGACCGGCCTGTTTTTCTGAAACACATAACACTGGCGGCATATTGCACCCCTTGTTTTTTGGACCCCGCTCGTACTGCAATAACTCACTCCCTGCCTATAATATAACATCAAACCAGTTAAAAATCAAGGGCGGCGGGGCAAAAAGACCCGCCAATGCCCCCAAATCACCCAAAAAACGCAGTTCAAGGTCCAATACAAGCCACCAAGACCGCCCACCGCGGCGATGGCAAGGGGGGGGAGCCATTCCATATAATATAGACGAATGCCACCCACCCGGATCAACCAGCCACTCCGCCTCGAACCGCCTCTATGGTGAGTTTTTCCATCAAAAACAACTCATTGGACAGCGACAGGGCGGTAAGCCCAACATCCCTGTCGCCGGCACGGTACGCCTTGCGCAGCTTAACAGCCCAAATTTTCTCATACAACCCCTCGTCACGCAACGGGCTCGGCATGGCAAGACCACCGTACTTCTCAAGGTATGCAGCCATTTCACCGCCACCGGCACGCATAAACGTACCCATAACAGATAACCCCGCGTGTATGGCTATCCTCTCACGGTACGGCTCGTACTGGGCATCTTCATGTAAAATTATCAGCCGCTTCTCAAAGGCAACCATAATGGCCGCAGCACACTTATGGCGGTCAATAACCACCTTGGCATCCTTCATGTGCTCCATTTTTATAGCGCTGTTGATCTCCATATAACCCCGGATTATCGCCGGCCTTGAGCGCCGAACTATCCTGCACAGGGCTTTAGCGTGGGACATATTGGGGATGCTGTACAGAATTGACTCCATAACACCCTCAAACAGCAAATCATAATACCCTTTTTTGGCCATTACGCTACCATTCGTTGGTCAGGATGCTCTTGTTGCACATAAAAAAACGGCCGCCGTTGAGCTCAACCGCCTCCTCAAGAGTCATGTCCCCGTTGTCGTATTTGGCAGAATCAAGAGGAGACTCTATAAACGGCGGAACCATGTCATCGGGGTAGTAGTCTACCGGCTCACTAAGAATGTCGGCCAAGGCTTCCGCCACTTCGCGGCTGTCGTTCATTAAAACCCCCTAAAATTATTTAAGGTATCTGTTTTTATAAATACGTTATACTTAATCACGTTATTTAACCACAAAAAAACAACCGTATACTGCGGATAGTTGGACCCCGCTCGTACTGCAAAGGGATAACCCCTTTCTACTAAATATGTTATAGCGACAGGCAAAAATCAAACAAAAAAACGAAAATATCCCGCAAAAACCGTCAAGAGGCCCCAAAATCACTGGTTTTAGCCCAAAACAGGCCACCAAGACCGCCCAGCCCACCTGCCCCGCCGACGAGGGGGAAGGCCTATTCTATATAATATAGCCCGTTACCCCGACCCTGCCCGGCAAATTTTGCCTACCTCCACGAGTTGGGATATCCGCCGACACCTAACCCAACCCCCACCGGACCCTCCCAGCCCCCAACCGTCTCACCTACCGAACCACCGGACCCTCCCAACCCCCAACCGTCTCCCCCAGCAACCCACCGGACCTCCGAGCCCTCAGCCGTCTCCCACACCGTGCCAACGGTAGGCGCGGCGGAAGCCGGCATCCTCGGCCTCGGCGACTGTGAAGGCGTACCGCTCGCCCTTATCCCTCTCAATTTTAACAGTATCGTACTGCTGGTCCATCGGAAGGTGGTATATTCGCTTCGCCTCTCCATATTCGTTTCGTCCGATATTACACTTTATCAGGGGGTACTCGCCTATCTCTACCCCTTCCCTTATCTTGATGCCAAGCCTATCAGCAAATAACCTCGCCGTATCCGACAGCGAGGCGGAAGTTACAAATACAGCCCGCACGTCTCCCCCCCTACCCTCCGTAATCTTATACATGGCCGTAGTGCCGTACAGCTGAGCGATGTGTTTTTCGTGTACAGTTTTGTTCCTTGACCAATATTTGCACTGCACTATGTCGGTGCGGCCACGCCTCTTCGCGATTATGTCTCTCCCCATGTCCTGAAGCCGCTTTTCAATACCGAAGTATTCAACAGTGTAGCCGTCTTCCTCGTACATATATCCAATGTAGCGCTCAAAGTCCCGCCCGATCTCCCACTTTTTCTTATCTCTCTTCCTATAATACTCTAGTGCCCTCTCGTTCTTTTTTCGGTCGGAAAGGATTTGGTACTCCTCTTGCGTCAGAAACCAGTCCGGGCTGTCCGCGTCCTCCACCTCATCGCTATAATCATAGTCGTCCTCAATATCGTCATCCATTAACGTCTTTATATACTCTATCTCATAGAGAAGTTCACGGTTCGCCGTTTCGAGCGCTCGCTTCTCTTTTCTTAAAATATCCAGTTTTGCGCATGCATCCCAAGACCGAGCCCGGCTGACTAATTCGTCATCGGGGCGGAGTAAATCCCTATGGTATAATCTAATGTCTGCAATGATGGGGGCTATCCACTTATATGTCGCCTCCTTGTCGCCCAGCTTACTGTCTAAAGTTTTAAAGAGTTTGTCCCTAATGGCTTCGTGTTCGCTTATCCAGTCTTCCTTTTCTTTCTTTAGCTTTTCTCTGGCCGCTTTTGCCAACTGCTGCATATCCAGCACGCTCTTTTCTGCGTTCGCAATTTGTGCCGCCGCCCTATTTTTAGCTGAAGAAACTGGCCACACTACACCACTCATCAAAATAAACGTAACCGTGGCACCAACAATCACCCAGCCACCATCATTGGCCGCCCAGATAAAAATCAAAAGGGCGATGCCGCCAAGCCATAAAACTGTCCATGCAAAGGTCTTCATTAGTTCTCCATGTATCTATATTAAACTCACGGCAGACAGAGCGGAAGCCTAGCCCCCAATCGCCACGAGTCTTCTGGTGCGCCTATTCAGCTTCTTGTCTATAGTTGGCGTATCAACCCCTCCCATGAAGCCCATAACGGCAGGATGTACCATTATGTCTCTGCGCAGAATCCGCCGAACCAAGTGTAGATTATCCATGCTAACACATCTGGAGAGAGCCACGTATGTCTGCCCAAAATCAAAGGCACCCCTCCACCCCATGTCTATGGCTACGGACTCGTAGGTTTGCCCCTGCGACCTATGTATAGTCATTGCCCATGCAAGCCGCATGGGGAACTGGCGGAATAGGCCAACCCGCTCTTGCACAAGCTCCTTGGTTTTTTTGTCATAGACATACTCGAATTTCTCCCAGTCGCGCGTCTCAACATTGTGTTCAAGCTTGCCGATTTTTACACCAATAACTTCTGTGCCAAGCCGCGTGATCACCCCCAAGCTTCCATTAACCCACCTATGTGACCTGTCATTCGCGAGCATCACAACCTGCGCCCCTACTTTTAACTTCAAAAATTCGTCTGCAGGGTATTCATCCCGCGTATACTTGCCAACGATATCAGCCCTGTATGTTGACGCTCTGCCCGGCAACTCGTCCAGTTTTTCTTCGTTTCTGAGACGTGCCGCATTATTTGTTGGTACAAGTCTTGGCGAATGCTGGTCGCTAAGCCCCCTATAACACCGCTGGTTTAGAATAGCCAAATCCTCATTCGTCACCTGATCAATCCGCGTTTTATTCAAAATGTCAAGAAACTCTCCTTTACCTTGCCTGTGAACATTGGACAGTTCATAAACCGGAATATCTTTCACTGAAGGTGCGGAGAAGAAAAAACGACTTTGGTATCTACCTCTCAAGTACCTAACCTCTGCGTTGTTCCCGTCCCTGTCTCTCAGCACCGGCGGGAGTTGGTACGGGTCGCCAATCATTATTATTTGCTTCCCACCAAAGGGAAGGTCGCCCCTATTAACCATGCGCAGTTTTTGGTCGATGCCATCCATTAAGTCTACGCGGACCATGGAAACCTCATCAATAACGACCGTTTCTACTTTTTTGAGCTTCTCCACGAGACTGGTGGGCCAGTCCACCAATGGCGCAATCTTCTCTGGTATTACCAACCCGGGCGCGATCTGAAAGAAGGAGTGTATTGTCTGGCCGCCAATATTTATTGCGGCAAGGCCAGTCGGCGCCACAACCGCAACGTCTTTTTTTGTTTGTTCTTTGAAGTATCTAAGTAAATACGACTTGCCGGTGCCGGCCTTACCAGTAATAAACATGGAATTACTCGTACTTTCCATCTGCTCAAAAATATGGCGCTGTTCGTCATCCAGCGTATATGCTTCGCTGGGTTCTGGCTCCCTGGGGGGCGGAATATCATTGCGCCGCGAAAACTGGACGGATGGTTTATCGTCAATCGAGGATTGACATTGCAAAAACTGAACGAGTGGTTTGTCGTCAGCCGAAGACTGGCGCCGTGAAAACTGGACATCTGACCCGCCGACGAGGACGGGTGGGCGTCTTATTGGTGGTACTCGCACCAAATTAGTGTCTTCCGGTCGCGGTTTCAGACCAAACAACCTCATGAGCCACTTCATTTATTATGTCTCCTTAGTAACTACCTCAGTTAAAGTCAACGTAAGTAATTGGCCCGTCCACACGTATTACGCGAGACCGACGCTTTTTTCGCCCCCGTACTGCGCTGTGGATAATCGCTTGTTTTCGGTAGACAGCCTGTTATTTTCCTCGGTTAGGCGGTGGATAACTACTTTTTGCATACCAATCTCATCTTGCAGGCTATCAACATGTTCTCCTTGCAACTTTATGAATGCTAATAAAACCTGATTGGCGTGTTTATAGTTTACGTCGCCATCCATCGCACCTGCCGTAAACCCATCTATGGCCTGAATTAGTTGGCTAATAGAGTCAAGGCTGGCGGACGGCTGAGGCATTATACCCTGCTCACACAATAAATCGTTTATTTTAGCTGCATTGGCACGGTTGGGGGAACGGTTTTCTCCAGTCTCTAACGCAGAAACTGCCTTTTGGGTTATGCCGAGCCTTTCTGCCAATTCAGCCTGCGACCACCCCATTTTTTTTCGCAAATCAGTCAACGCTTGCCCATAATCCATAGAAAGAACTCCTTTCTATAAAAAATATGTGTAGTAAAATCAACAACTTACACACATTTTACTATTTTCAGAATTTTTTTATTGCTTTTTGATTCTAAAAATAGTATATTATGGGTGTAGCTGTTGCTGTGTCTGTTGCCCCTTGTGCCAATGCCAATTAGACAGGGGGCAATTCTTAAACAATATAATATATGGGGTTTATATGTCAAAGTTAAACTGGCAGATTTATTCCGCACGGCTGAAAAAAGCCGGGGTAACGAAGGCGGAAATCACGCGGAAAACCGGCATTGATTACAGCCGCCTTGTCGGTTTCTTCAACGGCTACTGGGACCTGCGGGCGGAAGAACTTGCCAAGGTAGACGCCGTCCTCAGCGCGTCGGCGGCAGAGGGGGCGGCATAACATGTCAAAAATTGTCGAAGTCCCCGACCCGTCCGACGGCCTAATCCCCGTCAACCCGGCCTTGTGGAGGGCGATGGTTAATCGCGCGGCGGAGGCGGATCGGCTTGAGGAACAAGTTCGTAGGCTGTCCGATGAAAACGCGGGGCTCATGAAAGCATTGTTGGCGCGGACTATTTAACGGTCTGCGCCGCCTTTAACTTATAAAAACAGCGGGGTCCAGATGTACCGCATCACAAACAAAACACGTAAATTCGGGCGCGCTGTCCGCAGGGGGCGCAGGGGTGGGATGGACCCCCTACCCTGCACCAGGCCGACGGCGGCGCGCCCTTTGTTGAAGGGGGTCCACTCATGAAAGAAGGGGTTAATAGTTTGCACCGCCTGCTCTTCGGCCAGCTCGAAAAGCTCGCGGACGAGGAGATCAGCGGCGTAGACCTTGAGCGGGAGATCCGCCGCACCGACGCGATGGTCGCGGTTGGTACGTCCCTGCTCAAGGGCTACGACATTATGCTTAAGGTGGCCGTAATGCGCAGCAATATCGGCGGCGGCAATATTGAGCTTCCGCCGCAGCTGGGCGGTCCGGTTATTGACGCTCAGATTGGGGGGGGCGATGACGGCAACTAAAGCACGGCGCCCCTACACATCGCGCCACTATTACACGCCGGAAGAGATCGCCTTTATCCGCGAATCCTTCATAGCTCACGGCCGCGAGGAGACAATATCCCTTTTTGCAGAGCGTTACGGTGTCAGGCTGACCGTCTCGCAATTCAAGAATACCGTCCAACGAGCTGGAATAAAAGCAGGCAGGCCCGGCGGGTTCAAGAAGGGGAACAAGATCCGGCGGATCAATAGCGCCGCTCCGCACTTGGAGGCTTTTCGATTCAAAAAGGGTTGCGCTATAAGGTCTTTGCCTATAGGGTCGGAGTGTGTAGACTCGCGGCGCCAGTCGCGGCAGTACGTATACGTGAAGGTTGCCCAGCCCAACGTCTGGCGGCTTAAGCATCAGGTTGTATGGGAGAAGGCGCATGGGCGTGAAATACCCACGGGGCATGTTGTCATGTTCGGGGACGGCAACACCCGCAATTTTGAGGTGGACAACCTCATACTTGTATCGCGCGAGGAGCTTGGTATAATGGCGGCGCAAAGGCTGTACTTCCCCGACGCTGAGATGACACGTACCGGGGCGGCATTGGCGGCGCTGCAGGTTGCCAGAAATAAGATAGTCAAAAACAAACCAAAAACCGAAAGGGTATAATCATGGCTAAAAAGAAAACAAGTACAGGCATCGGGAAACTCAATCCCGCAATAGTCAAAGCTATTCAGGCCGGCGAGAAGCGCCGTGTAGCCGACGTGCCGGAAGACCGCGCCGGTAATGGCAAACCCGCCGCCCGTAAAGCGGCTAAAAACAAGCCCGCCGAGGCCGTCCCGGACGCTCTCCCTCCGGCGCAGGTGGGGTATAAGTGGAGGTTTGACGAAGCTGTGCCGCTCTCCCTCATCCGCGTCGTCAAGAACAGCCGCCGCGGGCGCATCACACCGGAGAGCGACCCGAAGGTACTGGAACTGGCGGACGACATCGAGCGTACCGGCCTCCAGGCGCCCCTGTTGCTGCGCGAAGTAACGGGGCAGGACACGTTCGACGTCATCGCCGGCCACAGGAGATTTTTCGCGCTGGAGATAGTCCGGTCCCGAAACCCTGAGCGCAGCGCTGCCATGTCGCGGATATTCACCGGCCTGACCGATGATCAGGTGATGGATATGCAGACGGCGGAGAATATCCACCGCAAGGACCTCCTCCCAACCGAAGAGGCCGAGATATACAGGCGGCTGCACGACGACCGCGGCTGCAAGGTCGAGGAGATCGCGCTGCGCGTGGGCAAGTCCCCCAAGCATATTAGCCGCTACCTCCGTCTGCTGTCCCTGCCGGAGAACCTGCTGGAACAGATTGACGACGGGACCCTGAGCCTTACAAAGGCCCAGATACTCTGTTCCATGCCGGATAGCGTCCTTAAAGAGTTTGCTGCGGGCGAGTATGCCTGGATGCTGCGGGGCGGCTACAACGCCAAGCAGTTCGCCGACGAGCTCACGGAGCGGTTCTTCGGCAGCTTAAACGACGACGACCTTCCTTTCGACCGGAAAATGAAATACGTAGACCCGGAGACCAAGAAGGTATACCCTCCCTGCGCCAAGTGCCAGTACAAGGATCAGATCGACCTGTTCCGCGAATACGCTGCCGACGGCACCTGCCCAAACAAAGAGTGCTTCGACACCAAGGGGAATATCGCCTGCGCCCTCGAATCTGCGGAACGCCATGAGAATGCCGCCGCCGCGGAGCTCGCCGAGGAGTACCCTACCGGCAATACAGGCGGCAGTTCTCTAATGTCCCCGAAGGAGATGAAGGCATGGGAGGCGGAGCGGGTCAGGCGGAACGAGGAAGGGGCGGCGGAGCAGGCGGAAAGGCGCAAGGCGCGAATGGATCAGAATATCAGACGGACTGATTACTATGTGGGCGAGTTGCTCCAGAGGTCGTTCAGCCCGGTCGCCGTCCACGACTTCATGTTCCCGTGGAACAAAATAGCGGTCGAAGACGATGATGGGGAGCTGGAGTCTGCCGTCAATGCGCTCTTCACAAAATACATCAACAAGCGCATATCGCAGTTGAAGGCTGGCTGTTCGCACGGCGATTTCTTCAAGGCGTTCCTTATCGCCTCAATCTTTGAAGCTGATGATTTTGATACCAATGATCTCGCCGAGTTCATAGGCTGCGAAGTATTCCCGGAGGATAAAGCCGAGGAGGAAGACGCAGAGGATGACGACAGCGAAGACGGCGGCGATTATGACGTAGCGGAGGATCTCGAAGAGGCCCCCTACGGTGACGAGGACGATGTCGAAGAAAGCGCGGAGGGATAACCGAACCATGCCGCGCCGCGCCTACATCAAATTCTACACCGCCGATTTCTTGGTAGGGATCACTGGTATGACCAATGCCCAGGTTGGCATGTACATACAGTTGATCTCCTTGGAGAATGAAAAAGGCCATCTCTCCGAGAAAATAATGCGCCACGTCTGCGGCGGTGTAAACAGGGCAGTCTTCGACAAATTTTTAATTGACGGGGACGGGAATTATTACACCCGGCGCGGCGAAGAGGGATTAGTTGAATATGCTGAATTATGCGCCAAAAATGCAGAAAACAGCAAAAAAGGCGGTCGCCCTAAAAACCCAGTGGGTTCTGAAATTAAACCCAAAGAGAGCCCAGTGGGTTCTGAAATTAAACCCAAACAAAATCCAGCGGGTTCTGAAACGCAGTCCGTAGAAAAACCCACTGGGTTATTTTTAGAAACCAAGCGCGCTTTTGATTCTGATTCTGATAAACCACAGAATCAGAATACTCTCTCTCTTGAATCCCCTGTTAATAATACTTGTTTTAAAAACAATGGGTTAATAGAAAAAAATGTATGTAACACAGAAGGCGCGCGAGGGGCGGCGGGTCAGCCGGAGGGAGCCAAAAAGTACGGCGCGCACGGCTGGGTGCGCCTCACCGACACCCAGTTCAAAGCCCTTATCGCGGAGTTCGGGGGCGAGGTCGTGGGCCGCCACGTCGCGATCGTGGACCAGCGCGCACAAGCTACAGGTAACGCGCACAAGTGGAAAGACTGGGACCTTAAGATCCGGCAAGCTATCGCCGAGAAGTGGGGCACGAATCCGGCCCCGGCACAAAAATCAACCGATGAAGGGAGGCTGCATGAATTCGAGCGTAACGCTGTCGGCAAATACAACCACCTCTAATATCGCCGCGCCGCCGGAGGCACAGCCCACGTGCCGCTTACATCCGGGCGTAGCCCTCACGGTGGAAGTTTACGGTTTTGGCGCGCATAGCTATACGCAGCGCCGCTGCCCAATATGCAGGGCGGCCGCAGATCGCGCGGAAGAGGAGCGGCGGCAGGCGGAAAAGCGCCGGCAGCTGCTACGCGGCATCCCTCACCATTACCACGGCGCCGATCTCGCCGCGCTCGAACCCGATAAGTTCCAGCTGAAGAAAATAACCGCAGACGGCGAATCGGTATACGTGCGCGGCGGGTGGCCCCTGCTCAAGAGGTGGATCATCGCGCCGCGGGGGTTCTGCTACCTCTACGGCGATTGCGGCACGGGCAAAACCTACGTCGCATGCGCCGCAATGAAGCGGTTCAACTCGGAGGGCAAGCCCGCGGAGATCACGTTCGCCAATGAGACTTTCCTGCGCCTGCGCCACAGCTACGAGAAAAACGCGCCGCAGGGCGAGGCGGAGATACTCAACCGCATAGCCCCGGAAGACGGCCGCCCCCACATCGCCATCATAGACGATCTGGGCGTGCAGCTGAAAAGCAAGCACGTGGTAGAAACGTGGACGCTGCTGATAGACCGGCTCGCCCGGAACAACACGCCCGCGCTCATAACGACCAACCTGTCGCCGGCGGAAATAGGTGACCTCCTCGGCGACCGCGTAGCCTCCCGCCTCGCATCAGGCCCGGTGATAAAGCTCACGGGCCCAGACAGGAGAATGCGCGCAAAAGACCCGGCAGAAGCCGGCGAACAGTGGTGGCAGAAATTGTAATCTATTCAACGGGGCGTAAGCTCCGAGCGAATAGCCCGGTGCGGTAACGGCGGGAGGGTGTAAGGGCGGAGCAGCCGATCCGCCC